>CAYSRK010000390.1:0-9705 GCA_964433385.1 uncultured Spirochaetales bacterium | reverse complement strand
CCATTTTTTCGGTTAGAAAAATTATGAGGCAATGCGCTCCCTTGACCCATCCCCTGCGGAGGGGTAAGATTGCGCGTGCACAGACCGGCGGCAGAAAGGCTGCCGAGAGGCAGAGGCAGAGCATGGATGACAGGACAAAACAGGAGCGAAAACGCCCGGCGGTATTTCTCGACCGTGACGGGACGCTGATGCGGGATGTCGGCATAGTGCGGCGGCCGGAGCAGATAGAACTCTACCCCGATGTAGGAGAGGCCTTGAGGATGCTCGCATCAGGGTATGAACTGTTTGTCGTCACCAACCAGGGGGGAATCTCGAAAGGACTGCTGACCCTGGAGGAGGCCGAACAGGTAAACCGGGAGCTCTCCCGGCAGCTCTCGGCTGTCGGGGTCTCCATCAGGGAGTGGTACGTCTGTCCGCATCTGCGGGAAGACGGATGCGGCTGCATCAAGCCCAGCTCGTTTTTCCTCCGCCAAGCTGCCGAGAAATACAGACTTGATCTGCGCACCTCATTTTTCATCGGCGACCATCCCCATGATGCAGCGACAGGAGCGGATGAGGGCGTCTTCGGTCTCTGCCTCCTGACAGGGCACGGGTTTAAGCATTTAGCGGAACTCCCCCCCCAGGTTCCGGTTTTTCATTCCCTGCTCGATGCAGCTGAATGGATCATTGCCCATCCAGATGCAGAACATGCACTCGATAGAGATCTGCGGCGGGGAGCCGAGGCGATTGCTGAGGGGAAACTGACCGCATTTCCGACTGAAACCGTCTACGGACTTGGCGGGGATGCGCTCAATCCGGCAGCTGCAGCCAGAATATTTGCTGCAAAACAGCGTCCGCTCTATGATCCCCTCATAGTCCACATAGCTGCTCCGGAGGAACTGGAGACTCTCACCGCTGAGGTTCCTCAGACGGCATGGAAACTCATCGAGCGTTTCTGGCCGGGACCGCTGACCCTGGTCCTGCCGAAATCGCCGCGGGTTCCCGATATCGTGACAGCCTCCAAGCCTACCGTGGCAGTCCGGATGCCGGCTCATCCCCTGGCGCTCGAGCTGATACGCAGAGCTGCAGTCCCTGTGGCCGCCCCGAGCGCAAACCTGTTCGGGAGGACAAGCCCGACTACAGCCCGCCATGTCGAAGAGCAGCTTGCAGGACGCTACGAGGTACTGATAGACGGCGGGGCGTGCCGGGTGGGAGTCGAGTCCACAGTACTCTTGCTCACCGGCCGGACTCCCCAGATACTGAGGCCGGGAGGGGTAAGCGCGGAAGAGCTTGAGGCGGTTATCGGGCGGGTGGAATTTCCCCGGGAGACATCGGGGGAGCGGGAGCACCAAAGCCCCGGAATGCTTCCCTCTCACTATGCACCGCAGACCCCGCTTGTGCTTACCGATGATCCGCTCTCCTATGCGGCAGACGAGCGGACTGCCCTCATAGTCCGGGAGCCGGTGGCAGCTGCATATCCAGGGAACGTCTTCGTTCTCGGGGCTGCGGGAGGGGGACTCAAGGAAGCTGCAGCGCAGCTGTACCGCATCCTGCGCCTGGTCGACCAGATGCAGTTTCGACTGATTGCAGCTCAGCGGTTTCCCGATACCGGAATCGGGGCCGCGGTGAATGACAGACTCACGAGAGCTGCGGCCAGATAGGGCAGAAGGCGGTGCAGATGGGGTTGATGATGAAAAAACTTCACCAGCGCAGCGGCCTGTCTGATACCGCGCTGCATCTTATCGGAATCGTACTGATAGCACTCGCCTGGACTGCGGCTGCAGCCCTTCTCAGATCGGTTCAGCAGCGGCCGTTTCCCTACCCGTGGGAAGCAGCCGCCGCACTGTTCAGGACAGTTCCCGGAGTACCCGGAGCCTTTTCGCACCTGGGAGCCAGTATGTGGCGCTGGGCATTGGGCTTTTCAGCTGCAGCTGCAGCGGGAACGCTGATCGGCATAGTAATGGCGCTTTTCCCGCGGTTCGGGGAGATTGTCCACCCGGCTGTCCATACTCTCCAGCTGATTCCCGGGATAGCGTGGATTCCCGTTGCCCTGCTGCTCTTCGGGCTCGGCAGTGCTGCGGCAATCTTCATGATTGCTGTAACTGCCGCCGCCCCGATCATTATCAACACCCGATTGGGTATACTCGGCATAGACAGATCCCTCCTGCGGGCTTCAGCGATGATGGAGCTCGGAACCTTGCGCACCTTCTTTCGGGTAATCCTGCCCGGGGCTGCCCCCTCAATCGTCAGCGGCCTCAGGGTAGCTTCGGCCAACGGATTCAGGGTGCTGATATCGGCTGAGATGGTCATCGGCACCGGCCTCGGGCTCGGATACGGCCTGCTGCAGGCCCGATGGAATCTCGACTACAACGCAGCGTTCGGTTCCCTCATGCTTATTGCCCTTACCGGGCTCGCCTTTGAGAAGCTGGTCTTCTTTCCGGCGGAACAGCGGATCAGGAACAGAAGGGGCATGCGCTGATGCTGGTCTATCGTGATGTGGAACATAGCTACCAGGGACACGCAGGAGAGGTGAAGGCGTTGCGGCGCATTACTATGACGATTGAGAAGGGCGAGTTTGTCTGTCTCCTAGGTCCTTCAGGGTGCGGCAAGTCGAGTCTGCTCAATATGGCGGCGGGGTTTATCAGGCCTGAGACTGGGACGGTCGAGTTTCAGGGCGCTGAGGTGCAGGGGCCGGGACGGGAGCGTGCGCTGGTCTTCCAGGAACCGGCGCTGATGCCCTGGCTGACTGCTGCCGAGAATATTCTGCTCGCCCTTCAGGTCGATCCAGCCCGCCGGAGCAGACTCCCCTCGGATGAAGAGCTTGCAAGGGTGCTTGAACTGGTCGGCCTCAAAGGATTTGACCGGGCTATGCCCCACGAACTGAGCACAGGTATGAAGCAGAAGGTTTCCATCGCTCGGGCGCTCATCATGGGCTCTCCGCTGCTGCTCATGGATGAGCCGTTTGCCAGTCTCGATGAGCAGACGCGGCTGCGGCTTAACCGGGAGGTCACCGATATCTGGCTGAAAGAACGCAAGACGATTCTCTTCGTAACCCACTCAATCCAGGAGGCTGTGGTGCTGGCATCGCGGATTATTCTGCTGAGTGCCAGACCGGGGTGCATCGTGGGGGAGTGGAACCTCGGCCGAGATGGGGATGAGGGGATAATACGGCAGAAAAGGCGTCTTGAGCAGCCCTTTTATCGGGATCTGACGGGCGAGATTCTCAGCCGCATGGAGCTCTGCTGTCCTCCCGAGGGCAGCTGCTCCTGCAGGGAAGGCGAACGGCATGAGAACTGAATCGTTCAGCCGCCGGGCAAGAGGAAGTCTGAAGGCTGCCCGACTGCTGGCCCTGCTGGCAATCTCAGTGTGCATGACCGTATCATGCTCCCGCGAAGACACGCGAGATCTTCCCCTGTTCGCTTATCAGAATCGGGTTGGCGACGCCGCGGCCATTGCCGCCGCCGCATCAGCGGAGGCTGAGAGGCTGTTCACCACCGCAGTATTCTCCTCCGGGTCTATGACTGCCGAAGCTTTGATAACCGGAAGTGCGGACTTTGCAACGATGGGTGATGCTGCCGCGGCAGTTCTTGCCGCCCGCTACCCGGAGCAGGTGGTGTTCCTTGCAGTCCACGGTTCAGGGGCGCTGCGTCATCGGCTGGTCATAAGAGAACAGCCGCCCCAGCGTATTGGTGTGAAATTCGGCACAAGCACCCACGCCGCCCTGCAGGCATGGCTGGAGACAGAGGCAGCCGAGGAACTCATTCTCGGTTCCCCGCAGCCGCAGTTAATCGATCTAACTCCGGAGCTGCTGCTTTCAGCCTTGGATTCGGGAGAGATCGACGCCGCAGCTGCAAGCGAGCCGACCCCCTCGACTGCCCTCGAGAGGATCGCAGGACTCACGGTCATCCCTCTGAAGCTGCCCGGACGCAGCTTTCCGGTACTCCTCGCCGCTTCAAGGAAGTCCCTGGAGCGGTACCCTGATGAAGCGCAGAAGCTTCTTGATCTTCTGCGTGAGGGCGGCAGAAGGGCACAGGAGGCAGCCGTCGGCAGGGATCCTGAGACGCTTGCCCTGCTCTCAGAATTTACTGGGCTGGAGCCGACTGTTCTTGCCCGATCCCTCTTCTACCACGATACAATCACAGCGGAGGTTGAACCCTACAGAGAGGAGCTCGAAGAACTCTCCCGTTTCCTTCTTCGGGAGGGTCGCATTCCTGTCCTGCCGGACTGGGAGAAGCTTCTGATCCCGCAGCCGCAGCAGACAGAATGAGCAGGAAACCGTGATCCGTCCCCTGTAAGGATCAGCAGGATTGTCTGCAGGCAGGGTGTCTTATCGTTACCGGACAATATTGGAGCCGGATGAGAAACTGTCGAGCCTGGGTGGCGGCAGCGCCCTCAGCTCCGCCTTGCCAAGGGGACTTCCGATCAGTATAGTATCGTCATGGATATTACAGGACTGGCTGTTTCTTACCTCTTTGTGGGACTGGTGCTTGCTCTTACCCTGCTGCTGCAGAAAAAACTCAGCGTCAAACCTTTCTATACGCGCAAGATTGTCCACATATCGGTGAGTAACTGGTGGTTTATTCTTCTCGCCTTCTTCACCCGATTAGGGACAGCGGTGATCGGCCCGGTCTCCTTCATAATCCTGAACTATCTCTCCTACCGGCACCACCTGATCCCCTCTATGGAGCTCTCGGACAACAGGAAGAATCTCGGTACCGTCTACTTTCCCATCTCGCTTCTTCTGCTGGTCATCCTCGGGTTTACCGAAGTGATTCCGCTTGAGGCGGGCGGGATCGGTATCCTGGTTCTCGGCTACGGGGACGGAAGTGCGGCACTGATCGGCAAGCGGTTCGGAAAGAGAAAGCGGCATCTGCCCGGGGGCGAGAAGAGCCTCGCGGGAACCGCGGCGATGGTTACCGTCTCGTTTTTTGCTGTACTGCTGCTCAGCGCTCTGTGGTTTCCCGGTTCCATGACAGCAGGAAGAGCCGTCGCTGCGGCAGCGGCAACGGCAGTCGGCGCAGCCCTGATTGAGCTGCTGACCCCGTGGGGAATCGACAACCTGACCATTCCTCTCGGGGCAAGTGTGCTGTTTATGGCGGTATCCGGAGTTTAACCGGAAGAGGAGCTTAAGCAATGAGGATAAACGTATGGTAGCAGCCGCTATTGGTATCAACATCGTATTTGCCGCGGCCGCCTATAAGCGGAAGAGCGTATCCAAATCGGGAGGATTAGCCGGGGCAGTGGTCGGAACCGGCATATGGCTTGCCGGAGGACTGCTCTTCTGGGGGCTTCTCGTATTCTTCTTTGTCTCATCCTCCCTTTTCAGCCGATTCGGGGAACTGAAAAAGAAACGGCTGGCCAAGATTCAGGAGAAAGGCGGCAGGCGAGATGCCGTACAGGTCGGAGCGAATGCCGGGACAGCCTTTATCTGTGCCCTTCTCTACGGGGCAACGTATCAGATGGTATTCATGTGCATGTTCAGCGCGGCGCTAGCGGCGGCTACAGCCGATACCTGGGCGAGTGAGATCGGGGTGCTCAGCCGACGCAGACCTGTCTCGATCACCACCGGAAAAAGAGTTGAGACGGGAATTTCAGGGGGGATTACCCTGCTCGGCACATCGGCCGCTTTTATCGGCGCCCTCTTTGCCGCTGCGGTCTTTTCCCTCGCCGCCCTCGCCGACAACCCGAACCATCCGGCGTTCAAGAGCCTGCTCGTCATTACGATGGCGGGATTCGGCGCGTCACTGATCGACAGTCTGCTCGGATCCACCGTGCAGATCCACTATATCGATCACCAGAGCGGCATAATAACTGAGAGAAGAATCCTCGAGGGGCGGACCCTGCCCCGCTACCAGGGGGTAGCGTGGATAAACAACGATACAGTAAACGCCTTAAGCTCGCTCTTCGCAGCTCTCACTGCCGGGCTGCTGTATCAGGCTCTCTGCTGAACGGAACCGTCTGTACCGATCCCTCAGAGGAGAATGCGCAGCCCGAGAAAGAAGAGGAACTGGACAATCAGGATGACCCAAACCTGGTAGTGTTCCCGGTTGGACAGTTCCATCCGATGGTAGAGCACCGCTCCCCCCGCTGATATTACCGCCCAGGCAATGTAGTTCTGCAGGGGAATCGTTCCTCCATCCCACATCCAGTAATCGAGCTTCATCGCCACCGGCTCCATGACAAAGTCAAAGAGGGTTGTAATTACCGCGGTTCCGAGCACCTTGTACCAGAGGACCCCGGTCACCTTTTCCATCAGCGTGACAGCCCCGAGAACCACCATGACCCAGTTCAGCCCGATGATGACCGGAACGCCGATGAACTTCAGCCCCAGCGTATCGCCGTAGGAGTATCCGCCGAAGATCAGGCCGGTCTCTACCCCGACAACCTCAAGGAGCAGCGTGATAACCGCTGTAACCACGGTCCAGGTGAGCAGCCGGCTGTTCCCGAGCACCACGTAAGGAAGGAAGACCAGGACCAGGGTGAAGAAAATCGTATAGGGGGTCATGGCGAGCATGTAGGGGAGCAGCGCATCGATGCTGTGGGAAATTAGCCCCACGAGGTAGAAAATGGGAAGCAGAATGACGATAAGCTTGGTGTATGATTCAAGCCAGGGGACGTGGGTGATGTTCTTCATAGCTATGCTCCTGTTAGTGTTCTTCGGACGCTCTGCTGCGGGCGAGCCGGCCTGACTCTCAGCGGCTTACCCTCTTTCCTGCCGCGGCGGCCATGTTGAACAGCCCCTGAAGCAGGATTCGTCCCTTTGCCGGTTTCACCTTCCTGCGGAAGACAACAAAGGGGTCGTGCATGATGACCGCAGCGGTCCAGGCGTACATGTCGGCAGCGCTCTTGATTGCAACCCGGTAGCGGTAGGGGAGGAATCGGTACCCTTCTTCCGCCTCCTTCTGCCAGGTGAGGTAGCGGGCGATCTCAGCCCGAATATAGGTTTGAAAGGAGTCGGCGGATGCTTCTGCCGCCTCCCGGGTCAAATCGTGCAGCCCAGGCGGAGGGGAGGGGAGGTATCTGCGGCCGAAGGAGGCATCCTCGTCGATATCCCGGATGAAGTTGATGTACTGCATTGCCCGCCCGAGAAGCTTCGCAGAATCGTCTGCAACGGGGGAGACTTCCATGATCCTGTTCATGAACAGACCGATCACTTCAGCCGAACCGTAGATGTACTCGAGCGTCTCCTCAAGGGTGTCGTAGACGGACTTGCTCAGGTCCAGCTCCATCGAATGCAGAAACGCCTCCGTCCATTCAGGGTCGAACCGCTTCCTGTGCTGCAGGGCGATAAAACGGTCGATGACACCCGATCCTGAGGAGCTTCCGGTTTTCCACGATGCCCTGTAGGCGCTGCAGAAGGAGAAAAACCCCTCCCCGTCCTGCGGAACCGCATCCACGTAGTTATCGGCTACCCGCACGAAGGCGTAGAGATCGGTTACATCCTGCCAGACCGGTCGGGGAAAGAAGAGGGAACTGTTGTAGTAGGTTCTGCTTCCCTGCTTGAATATCTCCTGCTGAGTTGACATGCTGCTCACTCGCTCTCCCCTTCCTGCATCCGCAGGAACCCGTCAGCTGCTGAATTCGCGACGAATCTCCCCGGCAACGATCTCCGATGAGATCAGCGCCATCGGAACACCGACGCCCGGATGGGTGTACTGGCCGACATGGTAGAGATTGCTTATCTTGCGGCTGCGGTGTGCAGGGCGGAAGACAGCCGTCTGCATCAGGGTATGTGAGAGCCCGAGGGCGGTACCCTTGAACGCATGGTAATCGCCGCTGAAGTCCCGCTGAGAAAAGATCCGTTTCACCAGAATATCACTGTGGAAGTCCTCTCCGGTAATCTCCTCCACGTGTTTGATGACATGCTCGTAGTACTGCTCACGCTGCGCGTCATCGGAATCATCAAGACCTGCCGCCGTTGGAACGAGCAGGAAGATGTTCTCTCCCCCCTCGGGAGCCGTTTCGGGGTCGGTTTTCGAGATCACGCTGAGGTAGAAGCAGGGCTTCTGCGGCCATGCAGGCTTTTCGAAGATCGTCTTGAAGTGCTCCCCCCAGTCTTCCTGAAAGTAGAGGTTGTGGTGCTCGAGGTTTTTCAGCTTTCTTCCGAGCCCGAGGTAGATGATGAACATTGAGGGAGCGACGACCCGCTTGTTCCAGTAGGAGCTGCTGTAGGTGCGGTGAGCGGCATCGATGAGGTCAGACTCGACATGCTGATAATCAGCCCCGGAGACGACCAGGTCAGCCGGGTAACTCTTATCGGCAGTCTCAACACCGGATGCCCTGCCGCCGCTGACGGTTATCTTCTTCACATCCTGGCCGGTAATGATGGTGACGCCGAGATCACGGCAGAGCCCGGCGATACCTTCTGCTACCCCGGCCATACCGTCCTTGGGAAAGAAGACCCCTCCCTGCATATCGACATGAGACATGATCGAATAGAGCGCCGGTGCCGACTTCGGGTCGGTGCCCAGAAAGACCATGGTATACTCGAGTATCTGGCGGGCTCTGCGGTCGCTGAAGTAGCGGCGCACATATGTGTCGAGTTTGCTGAAGATGTGCAGCTTGGTTCCCTCAAAAACCACCTGACGGTCGAAGAAGTCGGTCAGCTTCCTGTACTCGCGGTAGAGGAAGGTGCCGATCGCTATATCGTACTTGTAGGTCGCCTCGTCAACATACTTGCGGAACTGATTTCCGCCCCCCTTTTCGAAGGACTCAAAGAGCTCAATATTGGTGCTCAGGTCGGGCCTCAGAAGGGCTGTATCTTCGGGTGAGAAGAAGACCTTGTAGTAGGGGTCAAGCCGGCGCAGTTCGAAAAAATCCTCGCGCTTTCTGTCAAACAGTTCGAAAAACCGCTCAAAGACCTCCGGCATCAGGTACCACGACGGACCCATGTCAAAGGAGAACCCCTTCGTTTTCCACAGACGGGCGCGCCCGCCGATCTCATCATTTTTCTCCAGTACTGTTACCTGCCATCCGTCTTTCGCCAGCAGGGCAGCCATGCTCAGTCCGCTGTATCCAGCTCCAATAACGATTGCTTTTCTGTTCATATCACAATTGTAGCAATAGTTCATAATTTTGCAAGAAGTTCCTGGAAAAAAAAGATGCAGATGCTCTGCATATGCAGGTAACGGCCTTACTCAGTGGCGTTCTGGAGATGTTCTTGCTGTATAAAGGGTTCCGTAGTGCCCGATGAGGCAGAGTGAAGCAGCGTTTCCAGATCTAGTGCCGGAATGAAGTTCCAGACCTCACGGAGCACTGCTGCAGCAAGGTCCCAGACAGCTGCCCGGCTGGTGAGCGCTATCTGGGAATCTGAGGTTGCGCAGCAGCCGGAAGCATGGTTCAGGATGGCAGCGTCTGAGCTCCTGACGAGGGCTGTCTGCAGTTCAGCTCCGCACACCTCGGCTGTCTGCTCAATCAGGCGGCTGTGGTCGCGGCTGTGGGAAACCGGGCTGTCGAGGTAGATCATGACAGAGGAGAACCCCCGGTCATGGAAGAACCCGGTGAGGACCCTGACTGCCTGCTCAAAGAGGTGCACGTGCCGGATGCGTCCGTACAGCCCGGCCGCGTCGCGGACAAGCCCGTCGGTAGCGAGAAAAAGAGGCCTTCCTGACAGGTAGCTGAGCATTGTCAGCAGCACGTTGTAGCCGTCGACCCACAGCGGGGCATCACGGGGCGGGTCAGCTGTCAGCTTGCCGCGGATTACGTTCGACTTACGGCTGTCGAGCA
>CAYSRK010000389.1:0-10160 GCA_964433385.1 uncultured Spirochaetales bacterium | reverse complement strand
CTCACCATAGCCTCGGGCAGGTTCTCGAGAAAGTAGGACTCCCCCGCCGCCGGGGATCGGCTGACCCAGAATGCATTTCGCTTATATGATGAGCGGGTTACGATGAGTTCGTTCTTCGCCCGGGTAAGGGCGACGTAGAGAACCCGGCGCTCCTCCTCCTCGGCCTCAATGGTGCCGAGCGAGCGGACATGAGGATAGGCTGCCTGGTCAGCCCCTGCCACGATGCACAGAGGGGCCTCGGTACCCTTGGCGCTGTGGACGGTTATCAGGGTGACGGCATCATCCTCACCTGGCCGCTGAATCTCTGTGTCATTCATCGGTTCCAGAGTAAAGTCATCAATGAACTCACCCGTATCACGGTAGTTCCCGGCAGCCCGTACAAGCAGTTCCAAGTCCCGGGAACGCTGCTTCCAGTTGCTGTAGCGTTCCTTCAGTACCGAACGCAGCAATCCGGCAACCTGTTTCACACATACCGCGGGGGTATCGAAATGCTGCAGGGCAGCTTGGAAGACTGCGACAGCTGGATGGCCGCTGCCGATCAGCCCTTCGAGCTGCTCCGCCATGCCGCCCTTATCCCCGCTGAGACCGCTGAGGATACGTGATGCGCTCTTCTCCCCGATCCGCGGCCAGAGCTGCAGAAACCGGAGCCAGGCAAGATCATCCTTTGCATTCCGGACAATTCTCAAGCTGGCGATCACGTCCCTGACATGAGCCGATTTAGTCAGGACTGTCCCCCCGATGAATCGGTAGGGGATGCTGCGGCGGATGAGCTCTGCTTCGAGCGGCTTCGCATCATAACTGCTGCGGAAGAGAACCATGATGCTGGACAGGGGCAGCCCTCCCTCCTGCCGTTCGAGAATGGTCTCCGCGGTCCAGGCCGCTTCATCCGAGCTGTGCTCAAACTCCTCTACCATTGGAAGAAGACCGGAGGAGCCCCTGTCGGCTCTGAGATTATTCCGGTAGTTGAGCGGTGACCGGCTGAGCAGCCAGTTGGCGAAATCGAGAATCTCCTGAAAGCTGCGGTAGTTCCGGGAGAGGGAAATGGTGGTGCTGCTGCCGAAGCGCTCCTCGAACTCGTAGATATGGCAGAACTCTGCCCCCCTGAAACGATAGATGGACTGGGCCGGATCACCGACGCAGAAGAGCCGAACCTTCTCATCGGCAAAGTGGCGCAGCACGGAAAACTGGATCGGATTGGTGTCCTGCATCTCATCAACGAGCACCTCATCATAGAGACCGCAGACTGCCTGCTTCAGGGGAGGTTTCTCTGCGAGAGTCCGGGAGAAGCGTTCAAGCAGATCATCGTAATCGAGATATCCGCGCTGCTCCTTAGCCGCCTGATACCTGCTGTAGAGCTCTGTGCAGGCCTCTGCCGTACCCTCGTCCAGGTCTGTACTCTCCTGCAGATACGTTCCCGGTTCCCGGCAGGTGTTCCTGCTGTAGGAAAGATAGCGGAGCAGCTGCGCGCTTTTCGGGAAACTTCGCCGGAGTCCGCCGCGCTCAATGAGAAACTCTCTGCGCAGCAGACCCATAAGGCTGTTCTGGTCATCCCCGTCGAGAACGGTGAGGCCGGTGATGGAGAAACTGCGGGGGATCTTCGTCATCACCTTGAGGCAGAAGGCATGAAAGGTTCCGGCCTGCATCTGCAGTGCCGCCTCTCCGATTTCACTGCGCAGGCGGGTCTTCAGTTCCCGCGCAGCACGGTTGGTGAATGTCATGATGAGAATACGCCCAGGGTCCGCCCCCGCGGTGTACAGATGCGCCGCACGGGCTATGATAGTCCGCGTCTTTCCGCAGCCCGCACCGGCGGTAACGAGCACGTTCCTCGCCGGTCCCGCATAGGAGGCGGCAAGGGCTTGTTCATCATTCAGTTCCAACATTGCATTAACACCTGTTAAGTTATGATCGTATCATAGCATAAAAGTTTCCTGACGGACAGGCCCTGCAGCGGATGGCATCACACCTGTTCCCATATGCTATACTGAAGTCGTGGCAAAGAAAAGAGGAACAAACGCCCGCTCGCAGCTCGATTTCTTCGCTGAAAAGGCGAAAAAAGAGGGGTATCCGGCGCGCTCGGTCTATAAACTCCAGGAGATTCAGGAAAAGTTCCGCATAATAGCCCCGGGCTTCCACGTTCTCGATATCGGGGCCGCACCGGGGAGCTGGACGCTGTACGTCCACCGTAAACTGCTGCGGGGGTCGGGCTCCATCGTAGCCGCGGACCTCAAACCGCTTTCGCTCAACCCGCTGCCTCCGGGAGTCACGACGATCATCGGAGATGCCTTTGCGGAACCCCAGAGAACTCTTATCAGGGATAAAGGTCCTTATCAGGCAGTCATAAGCGATGCTGCCCCCTCGACTACCGGCAGCAGTTCCCTTGACACGCTGCGTTCTCAGGCTCTCGCCGAATCGATTCTTGCCCTGCTGCCCGACGTCCTGGTACCCGAGGGCAGTCTTACCGTGAAGCTCTTTCAGGGCGGCGGCGAGCAGGAACTGCTCCGTGCTATCAGGGAGCGCTTCCGGCAGGCGAAGGCGTTCAAACCCAAGGCGTGCCGGAAAGACTCCTTTGAAATCTATCTCATCGGATTGGGCTACAGAACTGAGCCTCAGTGCAGCGAACACCGCACTCGGGAGGAACCCTATGAAGAAAACTGATTTTTCCGCTTCAGCCCTCATTATCGTGGACGTGCAGCACGACTTCTGCCGTAACGGCGCCCTTGCCGTTCCCGACGGGGATGCAGTGGTTCCGGTCATAAACAGTGTCATCGACCAGTTTCCCGCGGTTGTCGCAACCCAGGACTGGCATCCGTCCGGCCATATCTCCTTCGCCTCAGCCTCACCCGGAGGAACGCTGTACAGCACGGTAACCGTCGACGGCATTGAGCAGACGCTCTGGCCCGACCACTGCGTAGCCGGAACGTACGGCGCCGGACTGCACCGCGACCTGAAGACCGAGCACTGCTCCCTCATTCTCCGCAAGGGGACCTCTCCGGGGCTAGACTCCTACTCAGCCTTCTTCGAAAATGACCGTACCACGGCTACGGGTCTTTCAGGATACCTGCAGGAGCGGGGCTTCCGTTCTCTGGTCATCTGCGGGCTCGCCCTCGACTACTGCGTCTTCTACACTGCAGCTGATGCCCTGCGGCTTGGATTTGAAGTCTCCCTGCTTGAAGATGCCGTTCGCGGGGTGAATGTTCCCCCGGGCAGCGTCGGTCGTGCGGTTTTTGAGATGAAGAGTTCGGGTATCAGGTTCATCTGATACCCGGGAAAATGCTTATCACGTGTTCAGAAAAACTCTCGTGTCATCTCCTCTTTTTCCTTCCTGCTTGTTGCATATATATGTTTTTTTGAGTATTATTCCCTAAATTTTTGCAACTTTATACATAATGTTGTCCTTTTGTTGCATAAATATTCTATCGCATCGGGAGAACCGCATGAACAGCACCTATCTGGTACTAGCCGACGGAACATGCTTTCGCGGGAGCTTCTTCGGGGCTCCGCCCCCGCTCGCACAGGAACTTGCCTCATCAGACTTTTCGGGAGAGGCGGGGGGAGTGGGCTTCAACACCAGCATGGCCGGCTACCACGAAATAGTAACTGACCCCTCCTACACCGGGCAGTACGTGGTCATGACCTATCCCCATATCGGCAACTACGGCGCTGATGAGAGCTGGAACGAAGGAGCGGGGATCTCTGTCTGCGGCCTGATTGTCCGCAGCCTCTACAGCGGACCCCTTCCTCCCGGCCGGATCAGCCTGGCGCAGTATCTTCAGGATAACGGCATCCCGGGAATATCAGGGATCGATACCCGCCGGCTCACCCTGAAGCTGCGTGATGAGGGCAGCTGCAACGGGGTGATAGTCAGGTGTACTAACAATCAAATCAGCGATGAGGAGCTCGGTATAGTCACCGCATGGCTCTCCGGTCAGCAGCAGATGGCCGGCCGCAGCCTCATAAGCGAGGTAGGCTGCAGAACCCCGGTAACGCTCCCTCCCCGAAAGCCGATGCAGGACACGGTCCGTTTCGCACTGCTCGACTGCGGCATCAAACACAGCATAGTGGAGGTCCTGCGGCAAAAAGGGGTCGAGGTAACCCTTTTCCCGGCTGATTCCGCCGCTGCTGCCATACTCGCCTCATCCCCGGATGCCGTGCTTATCTCAAACGGGCCGGGTGATCCTGCGGTCCTGCAGACGCAGATCAGTTTAATCCGAGAACTTCTGCAAAAAGTGCCTGTATTCGGCATCTGTCTTGGTCATCAGCTGATATGCCTCGCCCTAGGCGCTGAAACATACAAAATGAAATTCGGGCACCACGGGGGCAACCACCCCGTGCGTGACACGGAAACCGGACGGGTATGCGTCACAGCCCAGAACCATGGGTTCGCCGTAGCAGCGGAGAGCCTCCCCGAGAATGTCGGCCTCTGGTTCGTCAACAGCAATGACGGTTCCGTTGAAGGCGTGATGCACAGAAGCCTGCCGGTGATGTCGGTCCAGTTCCATCCTGAAGCGGGTCCCGGACCCCACGATGCCCGCTGGATATTCGACTCCTTCATTACCCGAGCAGTCGAGGAGAAAGGGAGGGTCAGCAATGCCGGCTAGAACAGACATCCATACCATCCTGATAATAGGAAGCGGTCCTATCGTTATCGGGCAGGCTTGTGAATTTGACTATTCCGGGACCCAGGCGGTCAAGGCACTCAAGGAGGAGGGCTACAGCGTCATCCTGATCAACCCCAACCCTGCCACCGTGATGACCACCCCGGGCATAGCCGATGCTATTTACCTCGAACCGCTGACTGTGGAGTACGTGGAAGAGGTAATCGCCGGGGAACGGCCTGATGCTGTGCTGACGACTATGGGAGGACAGACCGGGCTCAATCTCACTCGCGAGCTGCACCGCAGGGGAATTCTGCAGAAGTACGGAGTGCAGATCATCGGGGCCGGGATCGAGTCGATCGAAATGGCCGAAGACCGGGGCCGGTTTAAGGAGATTGTAAGCGGTCTCGGACTTGACTCTCCCCGCTCGGCCCTGGTCAGAGAACTGAACCCGGCCCGTGATTTCATGCGCGAAACAGGCTTTCCGCTTATTATCAGGCCAAGTTTCACGCTTGGAGGCATGGGAGGAAGCATAGCTTACACCGAAACGGAGTTCTCCGCCCTCGTCACGAAGGCCCTGAACGAGAGCCCCGTGCATGAAGCGCTTATCGAGGAATCGCTCATCGGCTGGAAGGAGTTTGAGCTTGAGGTGATGCGGGACCGCAATGATAATGCGATCGTGGTCTGTTCCATAGAAAACATCGATCCCATGGGAGTCCATACCGGGGACAGCATTACCATCGCCCCGATCCAGACGCTCTCCGACCGGGAGTACCAGCGAATGCGAACAGCTGCCATCGATATCCTCAGAGCGGTGGGAGTCGACTGCGGAGGCAGCAATGTGCAGTTCGCGATGCGCCCCGACAGCGATCAGATGGTTGTTATTGAGATGAACCCCCGTGTCTCGCGCTCCTCAGCCCTCGCAAGCAAAGCCACCGGCTTCCCAATTGCCCGCTGCTCTGCCAAGCTGGCTGTCGGCTATACCCTCGATGAGGTTATGAATGAAATTACCGGGATGAGCGTTTCCTGTTTCGAACCGGCTCTTGACTACTGCGCGGTAAAGGTTCCCCGTTTTGAGCTGGAAAAATTCCCGATGGAGTTCAGTGCCCTCGGAACTCAGATGAAGAGCGTCGGGGAGACGCTCGCCCTCGGAAGGACCGCCGTCGAGGCGCTCAACAAAGCTGTGCGGGCTGCTGAGCAGGGCTTTGACGGCATCGAAGAGCTGAACAGCTTCAGCGAAGATGATATCCGCACACTCCTCCAGTCAGCCCACCCGCTGAGGATCTTCGCCATCTATACTACCCTGAAACGGAGCCCCGGCATCGACCTTGAGGAACTCTCACGACTTACCGGTTACGACCGCTGGTTTGTACACCAGCTGCACGAGCTCGCCGGCCTTGAACAGAGGTTGGCCGCCGGCATGAAGGGGCTGCCCGACAGGGACCTTCTGCTCGAAGCGAAGCAGTACGGGCTCAGCGACCGAAGGATTGCCGCCCTCAGCAGGGTTCCACCGGAGGATATCGCCGCCGGCCGAATGAGATTCGCCATAGAACCCAGCTTCCACTTCGTTGACACCTGCGCCGGTGAATTTACTGCCCGGACCCCCTACTTCTACTCCACCTACGGAGAAGTCGACGAAGGGGGAAGCCTTGGTGGAAACGGGGTCATCATCCTCGCCAGCGGGCCGAACAGAATCGGACAGGGGCTGGAATTTGACACCTGCTGCACTCTGGCATCCGTGTCGTACCGAAGCCAGGGGACCAGCACCATCATCATCAACTCCAACCCGGAAACCGTATCGACCGATTTCAACATTTCAGACCGGCTCTACCTTGAACCGCTCACCGTGGAGCATGTTTCCGCAGTCATGAAGAAGGAGGGGGTGAAAAAAATCGTTATCCAGCTCGGCGGTCAGACGCCGCTGAACTTAGCCCAGGAGCTTGAACACCGAGGGGCTGAGATCGTCGGCACCCCTGTTGAGAGCATCCTCATGGCTGAGGACCGGGGAAAATTCTCTCAGCTGATTACTTCCTTAGGACTCTGCCAGCCGAACAACCGAATGGCAGGAAGTACTGCCGCGGTCCATCAGGCTGCGCGGGAGATAGGGTATCCGGTTCTCCTGCGCCCGTCTTTCGTGCTCGGCGGCAGAAGCATGTTCATAGCCTACAACGAAGGAGAACTTGCTGAATTCCTCTCCCGGGGCATCCCCGTCAGCACTGATGCGCCGATTCTCGTCGATGAGTTTCTTGAGGATGCCTTCGAATACGACCTTGATGCAGTCAGTGACGGCAGCGGGGTTTACATCGGGGGAATCATGCAGCATATCGAGGCTGCGGGAATCCACTCCGGTGATTCGGCCTGCGTCTTCCCCCCCTATAAATCCTCACCCGGGATGCTCGCCCAGATGCGCAGCGCAGCTGTTGCGATCGCCCGCAGGATCGGGGTACGGGGTTTTCTCAATATTCAGTTCGCCGTGAAGGATGAGAAGCTCTACGTGCTCGAGGTGAACCCGCGCGCATCACGTACGGTGCCGTTTCTCTCCAAGACCTCAGGCATCGACCTCGTCAGGACGGCTGTCCGTATCTGGGAGGGAGAGAGTCTCGCGGACCAGGGGCTGACAGGAGAGGACGGAACCGGTGAAGGCCGGTGCATTGTCGGCTGGGCGGTAAAGGAGGCTGTGTTCTCCTTCGACCGCTTCACCGGGATTGATCCGGTTCTCGGGCCCGAGATGCGTTCTACGGGCGAGGTCATCGGCATCGGCAAGAGTTTCGGAGAAGCCTTTGCCAAGGCTCAGGCCGGGGCGGGGGTTCAGCTTCCTGCATCGGGCAGGGTCTTCTTCTCGGTGAATAAAAAGGACCGGCAGACCATTATACCGCTCGCCCGCAGACTGCAGGAAATGGGGTTTGAGATCGCAGCGACAAAGGGAACCGCCCGCGATCTCTTCGATGCGGGTATCATGAGCGAAGTGATTATGAAGGTCCATGAGGGGCACCCGAATATCACAGACAATATTCAGCAGCAGAGGGTCAGTCTGGTCATCAACACGCCCATGGGCTGGTACGCAAAGAAGGGAGATGACGAAATCCGTTCCGAGGCAATGCGGATGAAGGTCCCCTACACCACCACCACCAGCGCCGCTGCGGCGGCGGTGGAGGCGATAAGCCACCTCAGGGAGAGCAGGCCGCGGGTCCGCCCGCTGCCTTCCCCGAAACAGGGCTGATACGGTTCAGAAGGTGCAGCGGGTGCCGGTTTCAAAGCGGTCGATCTGCGCTCCCATCAGCTCTTTCAGGCGGTGATAGGATTTCTCTCCGGTGCAGTGCCCGGTAAAAAAACGCGTTCGGGGGTAGGCCTTGAGCTCCTCGGCCAGAACCGCTGTCTCATCTGCGGCCTGGGCATTCTGCACAGCTGAATCGATCAGGTGAAAACCTCCGATAACTGCGTCAATATCCTTCCCCTGGAGAATACGGGATGCACGCCGGACCATGTTCCCGATTCCGCTGTGGGAACAGCCGGTAATAAGTACGACCGTGTCCCCTTCGGTGACGAGCATGGCTATTTCGTGCGAGAAGTCATCGGGCACCGGCTCTTCTCCGGCAGCGCGGGAATACAGGAGGCGATTGCCCGAGGGGACAAACCCGTCAGCGGGAAAATCACCGAAAAGCAGAAACCCCTCTTTCGGAGAGAATACGCCGGTACTGGTACGGGAGCAGAGCTCATCGACGAATACCAGCCGCTCCCCGCATCCTTCCGCGGTGAATCCCACGTCCCTCTGCGGCTTTCCGGGGACGAGAGCGATGTGCTCATCCTCGACTGCCTTGCGGTGCAGATAGATCGGGGCATGGGTGTTCAGTGCGCAGAACCCCTTCAGCCCCCCGCCATGGTCATAGTGGCCGTGGGAAACTACTGCAAAGGAGACCTGTTTCAGATCCTTGCCCATCCGCACTGCGTTGTCCAGAAACATAGTGTTCGGTCCGGTGTCAAACAGCACGGTTGTTCCGCCGGCTTCCACTGCGAGGGCTATCCCATGGCGCGCAGTAAGCTCCTTATCCGAACTCCGGTCCTCTATAAGGACTGATACTTCCATTATCTGCCTCCAGCTTTTCCCTGTCTGGGCAGGGAGGGGTTTATTCTTACACCTGGACTGCCGTCCCTGCAGGCTGCATGTGGACGTCAATCTGGGGGAAGGGAATCTCTATGCCGGCTTCATCAAAGGCATACTTCACGCTCTGGTTCATGGCATAGAAGACTTTCCAGTAGTTGGCCGTCTCAACCCAGAACCTGGCGGTGAGGTCGACCGAGGAGTCGCTCATGGAGAAGACCTCAATCAGGGAAGCCGGATCGGGAAGAATCAGCGGTATCTTGTCCAGCTCGTTCCTGATGATCTCCCTGGCTTTTCTTATATCGGAGCCGTAGGATATACCGAACATCATATCCACCCGACGGGTCCCGAGCACAGTGAAGTTGACAATCGGTTTACCCCAGACGACTTTGTTCGCCATGACGATCCGTTTATTGTCCGGGGAGTGGAGCGTCACGCTGATCATGTCCATATCCTTGACCGTTCCGGAGACCCCTCCGATATCGACATACTCATCGATACTGAAGGGCCTGTTGAGCGAGATCATGACCCCTGCGAGCAGGTTGCCGATGGTCTCCTGGAAGGCGAACCCGAGAATGAAGCCGGT
Source organism: uncultured Spirochaetales bacterium (assembly GCA_964433385.1). Classification (GTDB taxonomy): domain Bacteria; phylum Spirochaetota; class Spirochaetia; order JABMQR01; family JABMQR01; genus M55B182. Next base: position 880 of record CAYSRK010000389.1, on the reverse strand, counting down.
AACCCCCAGTCCGGCAATCAGGGGTCCGATATCGATGCCGAACTGACCGATCACGATAACGATCGAGAATATCCACAGGGCTTTGGAGGTGATGTTAATAATAAATTTCTGCAGAATCTTCGATACCCGCTCGTTTCTTTCGAGCACTCTTTTCAGTCCCCTTGAAACGGCATTGACCGCCAGTTTCGTTATAAGGAGTATCAGAAGCGCCACTGCTGCATCTTTGAGAAGCTCCATACCGTTGTTCAGAAGCCACTGGTACACCTGATCCACAAGATTTTGGCCTGCTTCCATGGAACCTACCTCCATTCAGATTATATTCCGCGGCGGTTGATGCCGCATACAGCAAGTATAGCGTATGGGGCAGAGGTAGAACATGCTCCAGGGTGAGCTTACGGGGTTATTTGGATGTTTTTTCCCTGTAGTGATTTTAATCTGACATAGTATGTTTTTTTTGTCAGAATAAGGGGCGGACATCCATTCCCTTTTCCCCCGTTTTTCGCTAGTATCAGAAGAAGCATGGATTTGGGAGGTTGGTGCCGTGAGCAGTGCAGAACTTTTATTGAACAGACTTTGGCAGCGTGGCCGGGAGTTTCTCGGGGTTGAATATCCCATACTTGGAGGGGCGATGAGCTGGCTCTCAGAATCACGGCTTGTCTCGGCAATCTCAAATGCAGGCGGGTTCGGGGTCATTGCCGGGGGAAACATGCCTGCTCAGCTGCTGAAGGATGAAATCGCAAAAACCCATGATAAAACCGATAAGCCTTTCGGAGTTAACCTGATAACTATAGCGCCAAATTTCCGCAGTCATCTCGATATGGTGCTTGAAGCCGGTCACCCGTTTATCGTCTTGAGATAAAATCAAAAGTTGTGGATGGGG
>CAYSRK010000388.1:0-3856 GCA_964433385.1 uncultured Spirochaetales bacterium | reverse complement strand
TCGGATGGATCATCCCGGAACCTTTGGCAATTCCGGCAACGGTAACCGTGACGCCGGCCTGGGGGAGCTGCACCTCGAGGGCAATCTCCTTGACAAAGGTGTCGGTGGTGAGTATGGCCTCCGCTGCCGCGCGGGCAGCTGCGGGTGAACGTTCAGCCGCTGCTGCTGCCGTGCGAATTCCTGAGAGCACCCGGTCCATAGGAAGCGGCACCCCGATAACACCGGTCGAGCTTACCAGAACCTCCGAAGCGCTGAGGCCGAGGGCTGAGGCGGCAGCCTCTGCCATGACTGAGGCATCCTTGATTCCCTGCTCTCCGGTGCAGGCATTGGCGTTGCCGCTGTTTACCAGGATTGCCCGCACTGGGGCGCCGCTTTTGAGCACCTGACGGTCATAAACTACCGGGGCGGCCTGAACCCGGTTGGTCGTAAAAACCCCTGCTGCTGCCGCCGGCCGATTGCTGACTATGAGAGCCAGGTCCTTTTTTGCTTTTTTTATGCCGGCATGGATTCCGGCGGAGGCAAACCCCTGAACAGCGCTCAGGCCCCCTTCAGCTGACTTCATACACTACTCCTGTCGGACTCGAACACGGTCCGCCTGCAGCCTCGGCACCGCCGCCTCAGCCTGGAAACATGGGCACCATATCGATACCCGTCTCTTCGGGGAGCCCGAAGAGAATATTCATATTCTGCACCGCCTGGCCTGCAGCGCCCTTGACCAGATTGTCGATAGCCCCGCCGAGCACGAGCCGGCCAGTTCTGGTATCGACAGTATATCCGATATCACAGTAGTTGGAACCGGTAACCCACCGGGTTTCCGGGAACTCATTCTCCGGCAGCAGCCTGACAAACCGTTCATCGGCGTACATCGCGGCATATGCCTCTTTTACATCAGCTGCGGCAACCCCCGGCAGCAGTGAACCGTAGGCTGTAATCAGTATGCCCCGGTTCATCGGTATCAGGTGCGGGGTGAAGCTTACGGTTATAGGCAAACCGCTGATCAGGCTGAGCTGCTCCTCAATCTCCGGGGTATGCCGATGGGTCCCCACCCCGTAGGCCTTGACCGACTCACTGACCTCGCAGAAAAGTGAGCCGGTCTTCAGGGCTCTGCCGGCCCCGGATACCCCCGATTTCGCATCAATGATTAGCGAAGCAGGATCAATGAGCCCGGCTTTAAGAGCCGGGGCTAGGGTAAGGATGGCGCAGGTGGTGTAGCAGCCGGGATTGGCCACGAGACGCGTGGTTTTCACAGCATCCCGGTTCAGCTCGCACAGACCGTAGACAGCCTCACTGAGCAGTTCAGGCGAGAGATGGGCAGTATGGTACCAATTCTCATACACCTCCCGGCTTGAGAGCCGGTAGTCGGCCCCGAGGTCAATGATCCGGGTCTTCTTGAGAATTTCTGCGGTGACCTGGCCCGAAGCGGTTCCATGGGGGAGGGCGAGAAACAGCACATCGCACACCTGTGCAGCTTCTTCAATCGATTCCCCGCTGAAGTTCGGCAGCGCTCCCGAGCGGAGACTGCCGTAGACCGACCCAGCCGTCTGTCCGGCATAGGTACGGGATACGGCGGTGGTGACGGTGACCTGAGGGTGCGCGGCAAGCAGCCTCAGCAGCTCCTGCCCTGTGTAACCGGATGCCCCGATGATTCCTGCTGTAATCATGACTGCTCCTGAATGTATAAATATACAGTAAGTACCGCAAATAATACATATTTATACCGAATTAGGCAATATTCATAGCATGCATCGTGAAAGTTTTTTATTCATGCACCGGTGCCCAAGCTTATTGCCCGTGTACAGCGGTGAAAAAATTGATTTATTTCCCGCATCCCTCTATAATACCAGAAACAGAGGCAATCCGGCAGACCCTTCTGGCGGATACTCGCGCACGAGGAGTCAGATCAATGGAACATCCGACTATTCCCACCTGGTCTCTCAGCACACTATATCAGGGATTCAACAGTGAGAAACATGCGGAGGACTGGAAAGAGCTCAGGAAGGCTGCGGAGGCGCTGCAGGGGACGCTCAGGCGCAGTCCCGCCCTGCTGGAGGAAAAACGCGCCTGGCTTACGGAAGTCCTTGCGGAAACGGATAAGGTAATTGCCCTCTACGAGCAGCTCGAGGCCTACGCCTACTGTCGGTACTCGACGAATACCGCCGATGAGGATGCCCTGCGGGGGTTCAATACGGCTGAACAGGAGGGGCTGGCAGTCCGGCGATTACTGGTCGCCCTGAAAAACAGTCTTGCCCGTACGGTAGGGGAAGATCTTAAAGCCCTGACCGAGGAGGGAACGGAGCTTTCAGACTATCGGTTTGTGCTGCAGGAGATGATCGAGGAGCAGAGTCACCAGATGCCCGAGGAGCAGGAGGACCTGGCTGCCGATCTGCTGCGCAGCGGAGCTCAGGCGTGGAGCCGGCTGCAGGAAGCAGTCTCATCATCCGTCAAGGCGATTTGGGACGAACAGACCGGTGAGTATCAGACCATGACCGGACTGCGGTCCCAAGCCCATGCAAGTGACCGCGGCATCCGTAAAAAGGCCTTTGACAAGGAGCTTGCACTCTGGAAGCAGTACGAAATCCCGCTCGCATTTGCCTTGAACGGCGTAAAGGGAGCAGCCCTGACGCTTGATGCCCGGAGGAACTACCCCAGCAGTCTCGAACGGTCACTCAGGCAGTCGAGAATTACTGCTGACTCCCTGGATGCCTTGATTGACGTTATGGAGGAGTCTCTGCCTGTATTCAGAAGATATCTCAAACTCAAGGCTTCCGCCCTTGGGCTGGAGAGGCTGGCGTTCTACGACCTATTTGCTCCCCTTGAGTCCGATGCACGGCAGTGGAGCTTTGATGAAGCCCGCGAGTTCATTGTGGAGAGCTTCATGGAATTTCATCCGGAAATGGGAATATTTGCCCGGGATGCGTTTCAGGCCGGATGGATTGATGCCCTGCCCCGGGAGGGAAAAGTGGGGGGGGCCTACTGTATTCATTTCCCCCTGCAGGGGGAGAGCAGGGTGCTGTGCAACTTCAACGGCAGCCTCTCCTCGGTCTCCACCATAGCCCATGAGCTCGGACATGCCTACCACGGGCATGTACTGAAAGACGAACCGCAGCTGCTCTCAAGCTACCCTATGACCCTCGCTGAAACGGCCTCCATCTTTGCCGAAACTGTCGTGATGCGGCGCGCCCTGTCCAGAGCCGAGGGTGGTGAGCGGATTACGGTCATTGAGGCGTTTCTTGAGAAGAATACCCAGGTAATTGTCGATATTCTCAGCCGTTTCTACTTTGAGCGCGAACTGTTCAGCAGGCGGGCTGAAGGAGAGCTCTCCCCAACGCAGCTGTGCGCCATGATGGAGGACGCCCAACGCAGGACCTACGGGGACGGACTCGACCAGGATGCGCTGCACCCCTATATGTGGGCAGTCAAAGGCCACTACTACCGCCCCGAACTTGCTTTCTACAACTACCCCTACGCCTTCGGGCAGCTCTTCGGGCTCGGACTCTATGCCCGCTACGAGCAGGAAGGAGCTGCTTTCCGCTCCGCTTACGATACCGTGCTTCGCCTCACCGGCCGGCTGCCGGCGGCGGAAGTTACCGCCCTTGCCGGCTGCAGTATTGAAGACCGCGATTTCTGGCGGCAGGGGATTGCCGCAGCGGCCCGCTTTGTCGATGAGTTTGCCCTGATGAGCTCCCGGACAGCACACTAGGAGGAGCTGGGTATGCGCAAGAAAAGACTCTCGGCTGAGCGGCGGCAGCGCTCCTTTGAGCGGGCTGCGGCAGTGGTGAACTATATTGAAAGGAAGTATGCGGAGAAGGACCCGGGCAGCGGCTGGGAAAACCTCCCGTGGCTCATCCAGTACTAC
>CAYSRK010000387.1:0-6727 GCA_964433385.1 uncultured Spirochaetales bacterium | reverse complement strand
CTCAGCGGCGAAAGGACATGGATCAGCACCCCCTCAACGTCGGTATCGAGGGGGGTGTTCTGCTCAAACCGCTTTACCGAAAAATTCCGCTCCCTGTTTTCCGCTCCGGCAAGCAGTTCGTGAATATCGACACCGAGTCCCTGAGCAATTTTCCACACGGTCGCCACGGTCGGATTGACCTTGTTCGACTCGATCTGGCTCAGCATCGCCTTGGAAACGCCGCTGCGTTCGGCGAGGATGTTGAGCGTGAGTTTCTGCGAGGAGCGGATCTTCTGGATATGCTTTCCTACGGGGGGCGGATGTTCCATGGTGAGGTACCTCCGTGAATATTTCCCTGTTGCGGCTTTGACAACAGCAGTTTTGTTTACTATAATGAACTAAAAGTTTGATATAGTAAATAGTCGGGAAACAGCGCCGGGGATTGATTCGAGGAGTCGCGCATGAAGAGAGTACTGATTACCGGGGCGCTCGGGCAGCTTGGTTCGGAGATTGCGCAGAGGCTGCGCAGCCTGCTCGGCGGCAGTACCGTGGTGCTGACCGATGTCAGGGATGCCGACAACCCTGCGGTTATCGAGGGCGGACCGTTTTATCGGACTGACTGCCGCGAGGGAGCGGTGCTGGCTGATATCATCAGGAAGCATCGGATCGATACGGTCTACCACCTGGCTGCCGTTCTTTCCGCTGCGGCCGAACGGGAGCCGCAACGGGCGTGGGATATCAATATGAATGGGCTGCTGACCGTACTGGAAGTGGTTCGTGAGGCAGGCTGCGCCCTGTTTACCCCTTCATCGATCGGAGCTTTCGGTCCCACCACTCCCCGCGACTACACGCCGCAGGATACCATTCAGCGGCCAACCTCCATCTACGGCATCACCAAGACGGCAGGAGAGCTTCTGTGCGACTACTACCACCACCGCTACGATGTCGATACCCGGGGAGTGCGCTATCCGGGTATCGTTTCGAGCCTTACGCCTCCCGGGGGCGGAACAACAGACTACGCGGTGGAGATGTATCGCGCGGCAGCATCAGACGACAGCTATGAGTGTCCCCTGGCGGGAGATACCTACCTTGATATGATGTACATGCCTGATGCGGTACGGGCTGCGGTACAGATCATGGAAGCTGACCCGGCCAGGCTGCGCCACCGCAACGCCTTCAATGTCGGGGCGATGAGCTTCTGTCCGGAGGATGAGGCGGCTTATATCAGGAAACATGTCCCGAACTTTACCCTGACCTACCGGATTGATCCGGTACGTCAGGCAATAGCCGATTCCTGGCCGAATATTCTCGAGGACTACGCCGCCCGGGTGGAATGGGGCTGGAGTCCGCGCTATGATCTTGAGATGATGACGGTTGAAATGCTGCGGAGCTTGGATTTCCGGAAGCAGCAATCCTGAAAGGGGAGGGTCAACGATGTATGCAGCGGTTGAAACGATTGTAGAAGATCAGTTACGTTCCATACGGGATGCCGGTCTGTACAAGAGTGAGCGGGTTCTGACGACTCCGCAGGGAACTGAGGTCCGCACAGCTCCCACCGGGGACAGAAACGTCATAAATCTCTGTTCGAACAACTACCTAGGGCTTGCCTCTGACAAGCAGGTAGTAGAGGCAGCCTGCGAGGCTATGCAACGCTGGGGGTTCGGGCTCTCATCGGTCCGTTTCATCTGCGGTACGCAGCAGATACATAAGGAGCTCGAACAGGCTGTCTCCGATTTTCTAACTGTCGATGATACCCTGCTGTATGCCGCCTGCTTCGATGCGAACGGCGGGGTCTTTGAACCGCTGCTCGGTGAGGATGATGCGGTTATCTCGGATGAGCTCAACCATGCCTCCCTTATTGACGGGATCAGGTTGACGAAGGCAAAACGCCTTCGCTACCGCCACGGTGATATGGAGGACCTGAAACGGTGTCTCGAGGGTGCGGCCGAGAGCCGGATGCGTATGATAGCCACCGACGGCGTCTTCTCCATGGATGGCGATATTGCCCGGCTCGATGAAATCTGCAGCCTCGCCGACAGGTATGAGGCGCTGGTGCTTGTCGATGATTCTCATGCCACCGGCTACATCGGCAAGGGAGGGCGGGGCACGCCTGAGCTTACCGGTACCCAGACTCGCGTGGATCTGATTACGACCACCTTCGGAAAAGCCCTCGGCGGGGCAGGCGGCGGCTGCATTTCGGGGAGGCAGGGACTTATTGACCTCATGCGCCAGCGCTCCCGCCCCTATCTCTTCTCCAATACGCTCTCGCCGGCAGTCGTCGGGGGGACGCTGCAGGTGCTCCGGATGCTCAGCGGCTCATCCGAGCTGCGCGACCGGCTGACTGAATCGGCGCGCGGCTTCAGGAAGACCCTGCAGGAAGCCGGCTTCACGGTTCTCCCGGGAGAAACTGCAATAATCCCGGTCATGCTCTACGATGAGAGTTCCGCATCCCGTATGGCTGATGAACTGCTTGAGGAGGGGGTCTATGTCATCGGGTTCTCCTGTCCGGTAGTTCCGCGCGGGAAAGCGAGAATCAGGGTCCAGATCTCGGCGGCCCATACGCAGCAGCAGCTTGATGAGGCTGCCGCAGCTTTCATCCGCGTGGGCAGAAGGATGGGGCTCATTGGCTGATCAGTAAAGGCTTCCGCTGTCAGCGGAACAGGTAGGCCTCAAGCTCATCAGCGTAGTCGGCGAGCTTTCTGAGGACCAGTTTATCAGCGGCGCTGATTGCCGTCTGCTGGCTCTTTTCCGCTATCTTCCGGCGGAAGAACTGCAGGTTCATCTGCGTATCGCCGGGGGGGAAGAGAATCCTGCCGGCCGCGAAGCTCTTCCACCGTTTCAGGTCCTCTCCTTCAAGTATTTCCGGGTAGTTCCTGCAGGTAAATCTCCACAGCATCTGGGGCACCCGCGGGTCCCGGCAGTTCAGATTGAGGGAGAGCAGTTCCTGCGGAGACGAACGGTGAATAATGAGAAACTGTTCCCTGTCCTCATCGCTGAAGAAACCGCCGGTGTAGAGCTGGAAATCAGGATCGCTGGTAGTCTGCGGAGGGTATCGGCCGGAAGCCTCCCGGAGCTTTGCCGGGAGGTCGTGCCGCTCGGATATTCTTTTGAGGTTCTCCATGCAGAATCCGCGGTCAATGTGAAGGCGCCTGGCGGCCTCCTCATCCAAAGTTCCCATGGGAGCGATGAACGGAACCCGGTTCAGGGCTACCCGGGTTACGGGAATTGCACCGGAGAGCAGTTCCTGCGGGGAAGCCTCGATAAGCGGCTGCGGGTCGAGAGAGAGGTTCCAGCAGAGGATGAGGCTGCTGTTGGCTTTGTCGACCGCGAGGGGAACGAGGCATGCGGTACAGCCGTGCACGCTAGTGTGGACTGCGGCGGTGTGAAGAAAGGGCTTTCGGCGGTACAGTTCGATTTTATCCTTGAGGACACTCTTTTTTCGAAGATTGAAAGCATACGCGTAGAGCTCGGGCTGATGGGTGCGGATCAGGCGGGCTATCTCGATCGTGGCCCGCACATCGGCAAGCGCGTCATGGGCTTCCTCGTGCGCAATGCTGTTGGCGGCGGTGAGGTGTTCGAGCCGGAAACTCGGTTTGCCTTCATCGTTAATCGGCCAGTTCAGCCCCCCGGGACGCAGGTCATGGGCTGCCCGGACCATGTCGATAATATCCCACCGGGAGTTCCCGTCGGCATACTCGCGGCGGTAGGGATCAAAGAAATTTCTGTAGAGCATGTTCCGGATAAACTCATCATCGAAGGAGATGCTGTTGTATCCGGCAACGCAGGTATGGGGACGGGAGAACTCCTGTAAGATCCGGGAGATGAAATCGTACTCATTCAACCCCTTTTCCTGTACGTCCTGAGGCACAATTCCGGTCACCAGGCAGGCCTGGGGGTCGGGGAGGCAGTCGGGCGAGAGCCGACAGTAGAGGACCGTCGGCACCCCGATGATCTCGAGGTCGACGGTGGTCCTGATGCCGGCAAACTGAGCCGTTCTGTCGTACTGGGGGTTCGTGCCGAACGTCTCCAGATCGTACCAGAAAATTGTATCCTGCTGCATGCCCTATTGTAGCACAAACTGGGGCCGTTGTCCCCGGCTGCTGCGCTCTGCGAGTTTACCCTGCAATAACCTTTTCAAGCGCCTTGAGAGCTTCCCCGTAGTCGGGTTCGCCGTTATCCTCCACAATCTGGACATACCGGACGGTATCGGTGTTGTCGAGGATGAATATTGAGCGGTTCAGCAGGCGGTACTGCTCAATGAGCACTCCGTACTGGGTCCCGAAGTCTGCCTCGAGGTGGTCGGAGAGGGTGACAATGTTGTCAACCCCGGCCGCACCGCACCAGCGGGCCTGGGCGAAGGGCAGGTCCATGCTGACCGTCAGAATAACAGCCGAGCTGTCGAGGTGTTTCGCCTCTTCACTGAACCTTCTCGTCTGCTGGTCGCAGATTCCCGTGTCGAGGGAGGGAACGACGCTGATAAGCTTGATCATGCCGGAAAAATCATTAAGCGTCCGTTTCTCAAGCGAGGTCGAGAGGAGGGTGAACTGCGGGGCTTTGTCCCCTGCACTCAGCTGCGGACCTACAAGGGTCACGTCAGCACCGGCAAATACGGCGGTTCTTTTCGGTTTCATTGCTCACTCCTTGATCTGCCGCACAAACATCTGTACTGCGGCAGTTCCATGAGCACAATATACGCATAGCCCGGCTAAAAAGCAAAGCTGTACGGTATAACCGCAGCTCTTTTCAACTGCAGAAGGATCGTGTATGATGTGGCTGCGGTGCAGAACCTTGCATATACCCTGCAGCGGGCGGGGTCCGCAGCCTTACAGAGCGGGAGAGATGACGGTATGGCAGGAACACGAAGGGACAGGGCCGGCGAATTCATTCGGGATGCATCCGTGGGGCCGGATTCGGTCGACATGCAGACCGCCTGCGATGCCTTTATCGCTGAGATGAAGCGGGGACTGGCGGGAGAGAACTCCTCACTGCATATGCTTCCCACCTATCTCTCCACCGACAGAGAGATTCCTGTCGGTGAGCCGGTTGCAGTCCTTGATGCGGGCGGAACAAACTTCAGGGTCTGCACGGTGGAGTTTGACGAGTCTTTCGTACCGAAGATAACCAACTACCGCAAAACCGCCATGCCGGGAGCCCGGCATGAGGTATCTGCACAAGAATTCTTTGCCGCGATGAGCGAGTTCGCCGCCCCGGTCATCCCAACGGCAAAGAAAATCGGGTTCTGCTTCTCCTATGCAGCCGAAATTACCCCGCAGCGGGACGGGAGGCTTCTCTACTTCTCAAAGGAGATCAAAGCCCCCGAGGTCCACGGCAGGCTTATCGGCAGCGGGTTTCTTCACGCTCTACCCCGCAGTCTTGCCTCAGGCATTGAGGGGCTGACCCTGCTCAATGATACCGCCGCCGCCCTGCTAGCCGGCAAAGCTGCCTCGCAGGGGCGACCCTACAGCTCGTACGTCGGGTTCATTCTGGGAACCGGAACGAACACCGCCTATCTGGAGCATAGCCAAGCCGTGAAACGCATCCGCGGTGCTGAACAGGAACAGAGGCAGATTATTAATGTGGAATCGGGCAGCTTCGCCTACCCGGGCAGTGCTCTTGACAGGGAGTTTTACTCCTTGACCAAGGATCCGGGCAGTTATCAGTTCGAAAAACTGATATCAGGGGCGTATCTTGGTCCCTACGCCGGCCTGGTAGTCAGAAAGGGGATCGAGCAGTCGCTCTTCAGCGAGGGGTTCGCCCGCCGGTTCGAATCGGCAGCTGCTCTTGATACGGTCATGATGGATGAGTTTCTCCACCGGCCGGACGACCCGAGGGGGGTCCTTGCCGGCTGCTGCGCCGGTGATTTGGAGGATGCAGCGGTCCTCTACACCATCCTTGATGCAGTAGTTGAACGGGCAGGAAAGCTGACGGCGGTCAATATCGCAGCTGCTGTCCTGCAGGGCGGAGAGGGTACGAATCCTGCCCGCCCGGTCTGTATTACCGCAGACGGAACAACCTTCTATCGGACCCATAACGTAAAGTTCTACACAGAATACTATCTGCACGCATTCCTCAGCGGTCCGCGGCAGCGGTGGTATGAGCTCGTCTTCGTCGACAATGCTCCTGTCATCGGGGCCGCCATTGCCGGACTGACCCACTGAAATCTGCGCGCTCCGGGAGGGACCTGCCGTGAAGTACAAACTGGAAACTATTCCCGTCTGGGATGCCGTCCGCTCCGGGGACGGCTGTCCGCTGTGTGCTCTGATGGCAGAAGCGCAGCGGCGGTATATTGACTACTACCTCGGCAGCTCGGTGATGAACCCTGAAACCCGGGTTGCCGTCAATACAACCGGATTCTGTCCGGAGCATTACCGGCTTCTCGTTCTCGAGCCCAAGCCCCAGGCGCTTGCCCTTATTACCGATACCCACCTGCAGGAGACTGAGAGGCAGCTGCGTGATACCCTCATGCAGCTGCAGTCGGTGCAGAATGTCCGAAAAGGTCGAAAGGTGCGGGATGAGCTTATCCGGCTGCTTGCCGAGCGGGAGTCCGGCTGCCTTATCTGCGAGCGGATGGAGAGAGCCCTGGCTCGTTATGCCTATACCCTGGTACATATGTGGGCGAATGACCCGGAGTTTCGGGAGGAGTATGCCCCCGGCGGTCCTTGTTTATTCCATCTGCCCAGGCTCCTCACCATTGCCGAAGAAGCGCTTTCTGCTGACCGTCGGGCTGAGTTCTTTCGCTTCTGCGCAG
>CAYSRK010000386.1:0-4081 GCA_964433385.1 uncultured Spirochaetales bacterium | reverse complement strand
GCCAAGTACCCTGTCGACAGAATCCAGCTGCTGCCGGTCACTGAGCTTGCTGAACAGGCTTCTCAGTTCTGAACGCCTGGAAGTATAGTGCTTCCTTGTACCGGCTCCCGGTATCTGAACTATGAGGCAGGCACTGAAGGGGTATCCCGAAACAGAGGTGAAGTTTTGTAAGGAAGCTCACAAATGCCAAGTACGGCCTGAAAGAGAAGGTGCAGGAGCGTGATTCATCTTGGGAGGCAGGCTGCTTCAGAGGATAAACAGGGAGATGGCGCCGGAACTCCTCTACGCTTCCCCGGAATGTGAACCCATTGGACTCCTTCACATAGCCTGCTTGATTCTGCTTCGGAGGCTGGAACGATCGGAATAATCATTCCAGACAGACCCGGGAGTGGTGAACAGCACGTCAGAATTACTCTTGTGGGGCGGCGGGCTCTGCAGAAAACCATGAGTCAATAGTGGGAGGCTGTGAAAGGTTTCTGACTGATCAGGAACATAGTCAGGTTGCGGGCGCAGAAAATTGTATGATAAGATCTGTCTTCTACTACTGGTACAGGAGCTGCTGATGAAACTTCATATGGAACATCTCAACGAGAGGATTATCACCCGCTGCCGGAAGCTGAGCGATGCGATAGTTGCGTGTACAGCACTGCTTCCCGGGTTTGATCCCTCAGAGAAACAGCAGATCGACCGGCTTATGGTCGTTATGGCGCATGCAGTCATCAGCGTTAAGCAGATGGTATTTCCCTCTCTCAGTTCCGGCGAGATTCATGGGCTTCCGCGGGAAATGACCGAATCATCCATGGATCCGGATGTGGTAATCAAGGATGCTCAGAATCCGGGCTGGGATTTCAAACCCTGGTTTCATGAGAAACTGAATAATGCGGAGAAGGCGTACTGGAAACTGCTGCGAATCTACGAAGCCGACCCGGAGGTCCTGAAGATGACTCTGGGGACGAAGAGCACGTCAATTGAACATATGGTTGAAGAGATGCGGCGAGAGCTGCAGATCATGCATGTCTATGCCGAGGCAATTCTCGATATGATGGAATCAGGACGTTTGACGGTGAGTGATGTCCGTCTGACCGACTGAGGATTTGAACTTGCTATAGTTCCCATTGTACTGCCGCGCCCCGGATTCTGCCGAGTTCTTCATACTGTCGGCGCAAAGGCGGCTGTGCTCTTTGAGTCGGGCGCACGGCTCTACCGGGATACGGCCAAGTACCCTGTCGACAGAATCCAGCTGCTGCCGGTCACTGAGCTTGCTGAACAGGCTTCTCAGTTCTGAACGCCTGAAAGCATTTTGACTGCATGTGGGCATTGAAAGCAGTCAGCGCGGTCTCTTCATTCCCGGAGAGTATGCCGTCAACGATCAGCTGGTGTTCATCGATGATCTTGTACTTGTTCTCGGCCTCTTCGTGGGTCTTGTGCATTTCTTCGAGCATAAAGGCCTGCAGGGTATTGTAGATGGCGAGAAAGACAGCGTTGCTGCCGCACGCGATGATCGTCTGGTGAAAATGGTAGTCGCTGCGGTTCAGGCTCTCCTTGGAACCTGACTGCACCGCCTGCTTCATCTGTTCGATATCATCCTGCAGGATGCCGATGTTCCTTTGGGCTGCTTCAGGGTCCGATGCAAGCATCCTGACAAGCTGCCTGATTCCTTTGGTCTCGATCATCTCCCGCAGCTCGATCAGGTCGTGCATCTCATTGCTCCCGAGGAGCAGGGACCAGGTCAGCGCTTCCGTCGATATACTGGCACGGTCTGAGACGTAGGTGCCCTTACCGGTCTGGGAGTTCAGCACCCCGAGGTAGTTGAACACCTTGATTGCCTCTCTGATGGTCGGCCTGCTCACGCCGAACCGTTCAGCCAGGTCTTTTTCCGACAGGATCTGTTCACCCACCTTGAACTGTCCGCTGGCAATGAGTTCCTTAATTTCCTCCATTACCTGTTGAACTACTGTTTTCTGCTTAAAAACCTTGTGCTCGATCATCTGTTTTTCCTGGCTTATTTCTAGATTGCACTCATTATTGCAGATAATGGGAAAAAAAGCAAGAAAAATGTAAAGCTGTATGACAGCCAAATATTCATGCAGATTTTTCTTGACAAGTATCGGTATGCCTGTTAGGCTGTAAGACATTAAGACACTAACCTGCCGACAAGATTACGGCAGGTCCGAAATTGGAGGAACGTATGAGAAAAATCGTATCTGTGATCATGATGGTGATGCTGGCAGCCGGCGTACTCTGGGCCCAGGGAGCTGGGGACGCTGACGACGGCCAGGTAGTGGTTGCGTTTGCCCAGGGCGAGCTGGTAAACGCCTGGCGGGTTACCAATCAGAAAGACATGGAAGCCTGGGCGAAAGAGCTCGGCATCAAGCTGATCAGCACCAATGCCGATCAGGATCCGGCAAAGCAGCTGGCCGATGTACAGAACCTGCTGGCACAGCGCCCTGATGCCCTGGTGATGCCGCCCACGGAGTCAACCGCTCTCGTGCCGGTAGTCAAGATGTGCAACGATGCGGGAGTGCCGCTTATCGTCATCGATCGTACCATCGATGCTGAACCTGGTGTCGGCATGTACAAGACTGAAATAAGCCAGAGCCATGTCATCTCGGGCGAGCTGCTTGCAGAGCGGACCGTTGAACTGCTGACTGAGAAGTACGGTTCCCCGCGGGGCAACGTTGTCCATGTCCAGGGCCAGGCCGGCGCTTCCCCGGTAATTGATGCCAATGAAGGCTGGGCAAAGGTTATGAAGGATTATCCCGAGATCAAGGAGATCGCCGTAGCCGATGCCGGCTTCACCACGGAAGGCGGACTGAAGGTCATGGAGGACTTTCTGCAGAGGTTCCCGAAGGGCCAGATCGATGTCGTGAGAACTGACTACAGCGCCATGACCATCGGGGCGCTGCAGGCCATCAAGGCAGCCGGCAGAAATGAGCTGCTCGGCTACGTTGTAGGCGAGGGCGGACACTATCTTGCTATTGAAGAGGTGGTTGCCGGCAACATCGCACTTGAGACCCAGACTCCTCCCTACTTTGGAGAACTGGCTCTTAAGAGCGTACTGAAGATCCTCAACGGGGAGGAAGTTCCCGCACGGCAGGAAGTTCCGATAAAAGTCTTCGACAACAGGGAACCGGAATTCGCCAAGGCATACCTGGATGAAATCAGGGCTAAAGGCCTGGAGTTCTGATTCGAGTAATCCATCGGCAGATAATATAGATCAGGAGAGGGTTCGGCTCTCTCCTGATCCTCGTACAAGGAGATACCGTTGGACGCACGCACACCTGTACTTACGCTGGAAAAAGTATGTAAATCCTTTTCAGGCATACCGGTCCTCAAGGATGTGGATCTTAAGCTGTTCCCTGGGGAAGTCCACTGCCTTGTCGGCGAAAACGGAGCCGGGAAATCGACCCTGATAAAGATTATCTCGGGCGCCTATACTGCCGATTCAGGGACCTATACCCTGCTCGGCGAACAGATACAGGAATTCAACCCGATTGCCATGATCAGGAAAGGGATCACCACAATCTATCAGGAGATTGATGTGATACCCACCCTCACGGTGGCAGAGAACATCTCGCTGGGGAACGAACCGCGCAGAAGCGACGGCTCTCTGGACCGTAAGGCCATGGCTGCTGTTGCCCGGGCTTCCCTGGAGCAGATAGGGGCAGGGTCCATCGACATCAACAGACCGGTAGGGGCGCTGAAGGTTGCCAATCAGCAGATGGTCTCCATTGCCAAGGCCCTTCACCTGCAGAGCAGGGTCATCATCTTTGATGAACCCTCAGCCGTATTCTCCGCCCGGGAGGTGCAGCTGCTCTACTCGATTATCAGGCGACTGAGGACACAGGGGCTTGCGGTAGTCTACATCTCCCATCACTTTGATGAGATATTTGAAATAGGCGATCAGGTGACAGTCCTCAAGGACGGAGCGGTGAGTGCCGTTGGTAAGATCAGCGCCTTCACCCACGATACCCTGGTAAAGGCAATGGTCGGCCGTGATATCGACCTCTCCTACCGGGACACCTCGGTCAGTGCAGGGGCCGAGGCGCTGAGGATAGAGAACCTTTCGGCGGACGGGCTC
>CAYSRK010000385.1:0-6502 GCA_964433385.1 uncultured Spirochaetales bacterium | reverse complement strand
TCGGAAAGCGCCAGCCGGAGCATGGCCAAGCGGTCTTCTGCTGTTGCTGAGCCGGTATGTAATTTATGGGAAGGTCTGTGCAGAGGCACAAAGAGAATTCTGGTAAAGTCTGTCTGTGTGAGGATCTGCCGGGCAACATGCATGTGCCCGTTATGGACAGGATTAAAACTGCCCCCGAACATTGCCGTTCTTTCAGCCTTCACGATCCTTCTTTTCCCCTTCTTTCTCCATGTCGCTGAGAAGTCTGCGGAAAGCCCTGCGAAGCTGGGTTATACCCTCCCCGGAATAGACGGATATAGGGAGAATTGTCTCATCCGGCAGCCTGCGGGCAAGCTCAGCAGCCCGTTCAGCCGCTTCCGGAAGGTCTGTCTTGGTCAGAACGAGAACCCGCCTCTTCCCTGCCAGTTCTGGTGAGTAGGATGCAAGCTCTCCCTGCAGTGTCATGAATGCTGTCTCATACCGGTCATCACTTGCGTCTATGAGATAGGCCAGCGCCTCAGTCCGGGCTATGTGTCTGAGAAACTTCAGCCCGAGGCCGGTGCCCTCAGAAGCCCCTTCAAGAATCCCCGGGATATCGGCAAGAATGATATCCCGGTCATCAAACTTGAAGACGCCCAGATGGGGAATTTTTGTGGTAAAGGGATAATCAGCTACCTTGGAATTGGCGTTGGTCAGATAGTTGAGCAGTGATGACTTACCAGCATTGGGAAAGCCGACAAACCCGATGTCAGCAATGATCCTGAGCTCAACATGAACTCTTTTCTGCTCTCCAGACACGCCGGGCTGGGCGAACCTGGGGGTCTGTCTCCGCGAAGTACGGAAATGCCAGTTACCCTTGCCTCCCCTGCCTCCGGTAAGATACACCCAGCTTTCATCATCGGTAAAATCCTTCAGGACCGTTCCGTCAGAAGCGTCTCTGATGATCGTTCCGGGGGGAACCGGGATTTCTACAGATTCTCCGTCGCGTCCGTGACAGCGGGCGCCGCGCCCTGATTCCCCGTTCTGGGCTTTATAGACCCGCCTCAGTTTCAGGTGCTGCAGTGTTCTCAGGTTGTTCTTCACCACGAACACTACATCGCCGCCCCTACCTCCGTCTCCACCGTCCGGACCTCCCTTCGGGACATACTTTTCCCTTCTGAAGGAAACAGCACCGCCGCCCCCGTCTCCGGAGGCGACATCTATGTACGTTTCATCTGAAAATCCAAACATATGGTTTATCTGCTGTTATGGGGACCGGTACGGTCCGGCAGTAGAGAAATGCGCTATTCTGCTACGATTGAGACGTAGCTGCGGTTCATGCGGGTATAGTAGTTGACTTTGCCGCTCTCCTTGGCGAACAGGGTGAAATCTCTCCCGCAGCCGACATGCATGCCGGGGTGAATTTTTGTTCCCCTCTGCCTGACAAGGATTTCTCCCGCCTTTACCTGCTGACCGCTGAAGCGTTTTACCCCAAGACGCTTGGACTCTGAATCTCGTCCGTTTTTTGAGCTTCCGCCGCCTTTTTTATGTGCCATATGCGTACTCCTGAATTCGAATTAATTTGCAGCAATATCCTGAACAGTCAGCACAGAGTACTTCTGACGATGACCCTGTTTCTTCCGGTAGCCCTTTCTTCTCTTGAACTTCAAGATGGTGATCTTTTTGCCCATCACCTCATCATTCACGACAGCAGTAACCTTCGCACCCTCAACGTAGGGGGTGCCGATGGCGGTCTGCTCGCCGTCTGAGATCATGAGAACTGATTCAAATTCTACAACATCACCCGGATTCTTATCCATCCGGTCAACCCTGAGTTCTGCTCCCTTGAGCGCTTTGTACTGCTTGCCTTTGATCTCTACTAACGCGTACATGTATGCTTCATCCTTATCTTGAAATATTTTCCTGTAATCCGCAACGTGCAGTGTACCTTATACCATAAGGCACCAAACAGGTCAATAGTGTACAGAGAAACGAATAAGACGTGATTCTCAATCCTCAGAGACTGGTGCACCCAGCTACATCTTTGCTAAAAAGGGCACTCCGATGAGGGAAAAACCGTTTTTCAGCACCTGCAGAACCATGCGGGAGAGTCCCACCCGTGCATACATAAGCTCCTTACTGCCGCAGCGGAGGATCTGGTGGTCGTGGTAGTACCTGCTGTACTGCCGGGATATCTCATAGAGAAAACCGGCAAGAACCGTCGGGTTCATCTCTTCTCCCGCCTGCCGAACGATCAGGGGATACTGCAGGACCATCTTGAGCAGCTGATGCTCCTCGGTAAGGGTAAGCAGCGACGGATTGAATGGAAACCCATCTTCATCTCCTTCGGCATACTCCTGGTCAAACTTCCTGAGCATGCTGCTGATCCTCGCCCCCATATACTGCAGGTAGGGTCCGGTATTCCCATTGAAGGCGATCGATTCAGCCGGGTTGAAAATCATATCCTTAGCCGGGTGAACCTGCAGCAGGTAGTAGTTCAAGGCTGCGAGCGCTACGGCTGATGCGGTAGCATCAATATCCTCAATCTCACCCTCCCTGCCCTTCTCAATAATTTCAGCCTTGGCAAGCTCGCTCAGCGCCGTAAGCAGGTCATCCGCATCAACAACGGTTCCCTCACGCGACTTCATCTTACCCTCGGGCAGGTTGACCATACCATAGGAGAGGTGGTACAGATTCTCAGACCAGGAATAACCGAGCCTGCTGAGTACATGGAAAAGCACCTTGAAATGGTACTGCTGTTCAGAACCCACCACGTAGATGAGCTGATCAAACGGCCAGTCCTTATGACGGGAGACCGCAGTACCGAGGTCCTGGGTAAGGTACAGCGTGGTGCCGTCGCCGCGGAGCAGAACTTTTTTATCGAGTCCGATATCCTCGAGGCTGATCCAGACCGAACCATCCTCCTCCCGGTAGAACACGCCCTGCTCCAGCCCCTGCATAACCAGATCCCTGCCAAGCTGATACGTGGTGCTTTCGTAGTAGATATCATCGAACTCCACTCCGGTCTTCTCATACGTTTCAAAGATTCCGTCTATAGCCCACCTGTTCAAAGTCTGCCACAGGTCAACGGTCTCACGGTCACCCTGCTCCCATTTAACCAGCAGCTGCTGGGCTTCCTTCTCTGCACCTTTACACTCTTTAGCCCAGGTATTATAGCGGACGTAGTAGCTTCCAACGAAATGGTCACTCTTAAGGCCTGCATCCTGCGGCGTTTCACCATTGCCGAACCGCTGGTAGGCAAGCATGGATTTGCAGATATGCACCCCACGGTCATTTATCAGGTTCACCCTTCTCACCTCAGCTCCGTTCGCCTCAAGGATGCGGGCGGTGCTCATGCCGATGGAATCGTTACGCAGATGCCCCAGGTGCAGCGGTTTGTTGGTGTTCGGGCAGGAAAATTCGATCATAACCTTTTGTCCCGCAAGCAGGTCCCCCCTGCCGTAGACGCCGTTCGAATCAGCCATTTGAGAATAGACAGCCGCTGCCTCCGGTCCCAGGTCGGCAAACATATTCACGTACGGTCCTTCTGCCTGCACCGTACCGGCCGACCTGTTCTTCAGGTCCTGCGCAATAGCCGCTGTCTTCTCGGCAATAAGCTGCGGAGACTGCCTGAAAACTCTGGCCAGGGGAAACATGGGAACAGCAAAGTCGCCCAGCTCAGGCTTAGGCGGTTCCTGCATGATCAGCACAACAGCGGCAGCGGCCTCCTCTGAAATTCCAATCGACCGTGCGTACTGCCGCACCGCTTCCCGAACTGTCTCTTCCCAGGCTCTCTTTATAGCGATCATGCTCTCTCTCCTTCACCATAGCGATGCAGGCATTCACTGACGGCGGACAGCTTCCTGCCGAGCGCGATGCCCGAACCTCCGGCAATGCAGTCAGCCTCTATGCTCCCGTCTTCTGCACATCCCCTGATTCGAACGCGAATTTCCTCTCCCCGCCTATACGCTGATGAATCCGGTGTGCCGAAAATCTTCAGCTGCAGGTAGTTTGCTGAAAGCCCCCTCCACCAGAAATCCTTGCGCTGTTCAAGAATGGCTGTCGTCTCCCTTCCGATCCAGCGCTCTATGTAGCGGCGATGCTGTTCGGAAGAGATGCTGCGCAGCTCGGCTGAACGGCGGTCCCGTTCATGCTCAGGCACGTGGTCGGGAGCATGATAGAGTGCCGTGCCCGGACGGGGTGAATAGGGGAAAACATGCACTTGGGAGAAATCGGCGGCCTTCAGCAGTGCCGCGCTGCTGCGAAAATCTTCTTCCGTTTCCCCGGGAAGTCCGGTGATCAGATCTGCTGCGATAAACGGATCATCTTTGACCTCCCGCAGCCGCTCGGTCACCCGCAGCACTGTCTCAGCCGTATAGCTGCGATTGACCCGGCGAAGGATGCTGTCGGAACCGGACTGAACAGGTATATGAAAATGGGGCTGAATGAGTTCATGGGAACAGACTGCAATCAGAGAATCGGTTATCATATCGGGTTCCAGCGACGAAAGACGGATCCGTACGGTGGTAAGCCTTTCAAGCAGAAAGGAGAGCAGATCGACGAGAGTATCGTCGCCGCTGCGGTAGGCGGTCAGGTTTACCCCAGTAAGCACCACTTCCCGGTACCCCCGCATCTCCAGCTCCCCTATCCTTCTTCCCGCTTCCTGTTTATCAAGACCGACTGCTGCCCCTCGAGCAAGCGTTACCCGACAGTATGCGCATGTATTGTCGCACCCGTCTTCAACCTTGACAAACGCGCGGGCGTGGTACTGAAACTCAGCGGCCTTGTAGCTGAACGGATCTGCTGCTTCCGCCTGCCCCCCGCTCTGCCTAAGCCATTGCAGTACAGATTCACGCAAGGTATACCCGGCGGCAGTTCCCGCTGCAATATGACCGGGCAGCTGGAGCAGCGCCGGTTTCTTTTCCATCGGCACCACAGCAACCGTACCGGCCAGCTTTCTGAGCTCTTCAGGCTCCATCTGCGCATAACAGCCGGTAACCAGGACAAGCGGAGACCCCGGCCCGGAAGCAAACTTCCTGATCATCCTCCGTGCCTTCTGTTCCGCCTTGCTGGTCACGGTACAGGTGTTCACCAGATAGAGCTCAGCGATTCTGCTGTGGTGCACCAGTTCAAACCCCTGATGAGAAAACGCATCCGCGAGAGCCTCGCTCTCGCACTGGTTGAGTTTGCACCCTAAGGTATATACGGCAGTGCGGATCACGGTTTCCCCTCGCCGTCGGCTTCAGAGAGCATCTTCATAGTGTATTCAATTGATGCTTTCAGCTGCATCCGCATCTCATGCGTATAGGGGTTGTAGCGCTGCAGGTCATAGAAAAGCTGCAGCGGGTCGTTACAGGTCTGTTCCACTATATTCAGGAGAGAACGATACCCTGCTGTCGCGATACTGCTCTCCTTCAAGTGCATATCGTTGAGCACTCTGCCGACAACATGCGTAATGCCCTGGGTAAAGGCGGCTTCGCGATCGTGCTCATCAGGACTCATGATCATTACCTTCAGCCCGAACTCCTGAAACCGGCCGATCCACTCCTGCTGCACTTCCGCCTCACAGCTGCCGGAACAGAAGACGAGCGGAAGGTTCTCAACTCCGTTCCTGCCCGAATCGGGTCCGAACATAGGATGGGTGGCAAGGTAGGAGGTCCCAGGGGGGAGAATTGATTCCATCAGTTCCACCGGATACGTCTTTACTGAACAGGTGTCGATTACCAGAGCGTTCGACCCGAGATAGGGAACAAGAGTCCTCAGCACGTTTTCCATCGAGGAAATCGACACACAGAGAAATACTGCATCGCACTCCCCGAGCTGTTCAAGAGAGCAGCGGATCACCCCTTCGGGGACCTCCCTCTCCTGAGAACGGTTATAGGCATACACGGTATATCTTTGGGACAGCAGCTCAGACCAGAACCGGCCGAAACGCCCGAGGCCGTAGACTCCAATTTTCATGAGCGCATCATACATGTTTTATGCAGTTGCGTAAATATACCTCCAGGACTGCACAGCAGCAGAGCAGGTGCATACCCTAGACGACCCGCCCCTTCAATAGTAGAATTGGGCAGAAGACTCCGGGTATCCGTACGATACCTTTCAGGAGCACACCCCATACCAGCCCCAGACAGGAGAGAGACATGACATTTGCAGAGAAGATGAAAAACAAAGCCCGCAGCCTGAAAAAAACCCTCATACTGCCCGAAGGCACCGAACCGAGAACCCTCGCCGCCGCGAGACTGATAACGGATCAGTCCCTTGCCTCCTCAGTGCTGCTTGTCGGCACCCGGGGACAGATAGAAAAAGCGGCTGCAGCAGCCGGTATCACCCTTGAGGGCATCACTATCGTTGACCCGATTTCTTCGGAGAACCGAAAACGATACGGTGCCGAGTATGCAGTCCTTCGCAGCCATAAGGGACTGACCGAAGAAGAAGCCTACGAACAGATCGTCGACCCGCTCAAGTGGGGAGCTATGGCCGTACGGTTAGGCGATGCGGATGCCATGGTTGCGGGAGCGGAAAACTCTACGGGAAACGTCCT
>CAYSRK010000384.1:0-2279 GCA_964433385.1 uncultured Spirochaetales bacterium | reverse complement strand
GACGATCGTCTGTGAATCCCTCGCCCTGCTCGCCGCGTCCGCCGTGAACTGGGCAGCATAACCGTCCCATGAGTTCGGTCCGTCGACCCGGCCTTCCTTCGTCGACCGAATCCACATCTGGATCTCAGTGTTGTATGCGTCGTTGAAACGTTCCTTCCAGCTTGTGCAGACAGGACGTATCGCTGACGCCTGCGTGCGGACCGGCACATAGGCAGGCTCAGGGAGGCTGACCGTTCCCTCCTCACAGCAGACTTCGCAGCGGATATCATAACCGTACTGGCTGGTCACCCACGCCTCAACATCGATAAGCACGCCCGATTCCGTCGTCAGGTACATGATCTGCGGGTCCTGCAGGTTCTCCCGGGAATGGCGGGATTTCCTGGGAAACTTCACCTCGGCGCTTGTGTAGTTTTCCCCCAGCAGCCAGCGCAGAACATCAATCTCGTGGATCATCGTATTTTCCACAGCCATCGGGGTGTTGTAGCTCTCCGGCACATCGGGGTTTCTATGAGCGCAGTGAAGCATCAGCGGCTCACCGTAGGTTCCAGCCTCGATATGCTTTTTCAACTCCACATACCCCTTGTCGTAGCGCCGCATAAAACCGACCTGAACCAGCTGTTTTCCCCCGGTGATCTCAGCCTCGATTATGCGTTTCGCCCCGGCAAGATCAAACGCCAGGGGCTTTTCCACGAAGCAGTACTTGCCCGCTCTCACCGCTGCCAGAACAAACTGTTCATGGTAAGGGTCGGTGGTAGTCACGATCACCGCATCAATCTCATCGGAGGCAATCATCTGCTCACCGTCTTCATAAAACTTCACGCCGTACTTCTGCGCAGCACTTCGCCCGAATTCAACAGCAGGATCGGCAACTGCAGTCACCTTTCCCCCCTGAAGATCATTGTTGATCCGCTCCAGGTGCGTCTGACCGATCATTCCGGTACCGACCAGTCCGATTCTCAGATCCTCTGATTTCATGCTCATTCCTCCGTAAGATTCATCATTTCCGATCCAGACCACCGGACGTCAGTACTTCCTGGCTGTCTCCAGCTGCCTCTTCATCTCCCTGTTGAGCCGTACAATCTCCTCATTCTTCGCCACTTCCGCACTGCCTACCCGCCAGAATCCCTTGTAGCCGTCAGTCATGGTCTTGGGCAGCACTTTAATATCGATCAGGGTGGAGACTGACTGCTTTTTTGCATCTCTGAGAGCTGCTGTCAGCTCATCCTCGTTCCTGACCGTGTAGGTTTTACACCCGTACGAGGCAGCGTTCATGGCAAAATCAACCTTGAGAAAGGGTCCGTCAAGTTTTCCGGTTTCAGGATTCCGGTGCCGGGTCTCGGTACCGAAGCTTCCCGATCCATGCTCAATCTGCAGGTTGTTGATACAGCCGAAGGAGGCATTGTCGAAGAGAACAACGTTGATCTTCAGCCCCTCCTGGATAGATGTCGGCAGCTCGGAGTGCAGCATCATATAAGAACCGTCACCGACAAGGGCATACACCTCCTGATCGGGACAGGCCATCTTTACCCCTAAAGCGGCATTGATCTCATACCCCATATTGGAAAACCCGTACTCCATGTGGTAGGTGTTCTCCTTCTTCGCGCGCCACATCCTCTGCAGGTCTCCCGGCAGACTGCCGGCAGCCCCGACAACCACCGCATCATCGTCAAGCTGCGCATCGAGAATTCCGAGCACCTGCGTCTGGGTAAACGCCGCCCCGAACCGTTCAACGAACTCGGACAGCACCTCATCACGCTGTCCGGCAATTTCCGGCTTAAAACCCTCTTGGGTATAGCGTATCGCATAGAGACGCTTGAGCTCCCGGTCCCAGGCATCCCGGGCATCCGCAATCTCCTCCTTCCACTCGGAGCGGAAGCCGCCGTCTGCCTTCACGGCTTCAAGCAGCCGTTCGAGACTCACCTTCGCATCGGCGGTTACCCGAACCGCATCCAGCTTGTAGCTGTCAAACGGGGCAATATTGATATTGAGAAACTGCACCTGTTCGTTCTGGTAAACCCATTTTGAAGCGGTAGTAAAGTCGGTGTAGCGGGTACCGACACCGATAACGAGATCGGCCTCCTGCGCAATCGTGTTTGCCGCCAGGTTTCCGGTGGTTCCGACCCCCCCGAGATTCAGGCTGTGGTCCCAGGGTATCGCAGACTTTCCGGCCTGGGTTTCCGCAAACGGAATATTGAGCTCTTCGGCAAAGGCCTTGAACGCTTCGGCCGCCTCGGAATACTTCACGCCGCCTCCGCAGATGAGCATCGGCTTCCTGCTCT
>CAYSRK010000383.1:0-8955 GCA_964433385.1 uncultured Spirochaetales bacterium | reverse complement strand
CGGCCCGGCCAGGAACTGCGGGCGAAGGCCCTCTGGGAGCGGGCCCTTATTGCCTGGGACTACCTCAGCCGCCCGGAGGCGGAAGGGGGAGAGCCGCTGTACAGCGAACAGAAGACTCACAACCTCTACGCCTCCCTCCAGCTCTACCTTGCTTCGCTCACCCTTGCCGCGCCTGCAGGACGTCCGCAGGAGCGGGAGCTCTTTCATTCCCGATTCAGGGAACTTGCAGCACGGATGCTGGTATCGGGGGGTTCATGGCCGCACCAGTACCGTCCGGGCAACAGCTTCTCCGCGCTGCAGACCGTTCATTTCATCAGCTACCTGCTGCAGGAGAACCTCGACGGATCTTTTATTGATGCCGGCCTCTCCGGGCAGCTTGAATCCATTATCCTGAAAGAAGCGGCAAAGGGCGGTTATATGGGGTATGATGATGATACGGCATTCTACCCGCAGGGGGTCACCAAGGGCTACGGCTGGGGGGCAGCCACCGCCCAGGGGCGCTATGCCGATGTCTTCGCCTTCGCCCTCCGCCTGACTGAGGATCAGCTGCTGAAGGAGCGTTATTTCGGCATCATCAGCGCTTTCGGCGATTATGCCCTCGGTCTCAACCCCCTCGGAGTCTCCTTCGTGACCGGTCTCGGGCAGGTACAGCCGGCAAGTCCGCTCCACCTCGACTCCTACTTCACCAAGTACGGCAAGGCTGACGGATCCTATACCCGGCATGAGGGGTCGCCGATAGGCAACGTTCCCGGCATCCTTATCTTCGGTCCCACCGAAGGGCGCAGCCGTGCTGACTACCAGCTTGCTGTCTCCGACACTGTCTATCCCGCCTGGGAAGAAATGCCGCTGCAGCGGCGCTGGGCTGACGGCTGGTCACTGGTCAACAGCAGCGAATTCTCGACCTGGGAGACGATCGTCTGGAACGTCTGCATGTATGTCGTGCTCAGCGGAACTCCCCTCGACTAAGGAGGTCAGCGCACATGAAGGTGCTTATCATATCAAACCTCTACCCGCCCCATGTGCTCGGCGGGTATGAGATCCTCTGCGGCCAGGTCTGCCGCGAACTCGAGCAGCGCGGCCACCGGATTCACGTGCTCACTTCGGACCACGGAAGCGCGGAATCGGAGCCTGAAATCACCCGGAGGCTCCGCCTCTATCTGCCCTTCGGCAGACCGGCTGAATTCCTGCGCCGGCAGCGGGTTCGTACCGCCCGGTACAACCAGAAGGTGACTGCAGAGGTGATCGAGAGCTGCAGCCCCGATATCATCTTTATCTGGAGCCTGCTGCGGCTTACCCCGGCCCCGGCACGGGCGGCAGAGAGCGCTAAGGTTCCGGTCCTTTACACCTTCAACGACGAGAACATCGCCGGCTACCGGCCGGCTCCCTTCTCCCTGCGGCCGCGGGCTCTCGCCCGCTGGTTTCTCGACCTCGCGGCAACCCCCCGGATAACCCTCCGCGGACTGCGTCTGGACAGCACCACCTCCATCAGCCGGCTGCTCAAGGAGAACCTGTGCAGCGCGGGGGTTCCGGTCGAGCAGAGCAGGGTCATCTACCAGGGCATTCCCCTCTCCCAGTTCCCTCCGAAAGCAGAACCGGGCAGTATGGGTACTCCGGTGAAGGTCCTCTACACGGGACAGATGCACGCCTACAAGGGAGTCCACACCCTCTTCGAGGCTCTTGAGCTGCTCAAACGGGAAAGTCCGGTGCCGTTCACGGTAACTGCGGCCGGAACGGGAGAAGAGGAGTATATCGAACAGCTGAAGAGAAGTGCCGAAGAAGCGGGCCTGGAGGCTGTTTTCCCCGGCCGCGTCGCCCACCACGCCATGAGCAGTCTCTATCGGGATCACGACATCTTCGTATTCCCCTCAATCTGGCAGGAGCCCTTCGGTCTCACCCATCTCGAGGCTATGGCGAGCGGTCTGCCGGTGGTTAGCACGGCTAACGGGGGACAGGGCGAGTTTCTGCGCAACCGGGAGAACGCCCTCACCTTCGCGCCCGGAGATTCCGCCCAGCTGGCATCCGCCCTGAAGGAACTGATGGGAAATCACGGGTTTGCGGTGATGCTGGCGAAAGAGGGCATGCGTACCGCCCGGACCCAGTTTTCCTTTACCCGGTACGTTGACGAACTTGAGGCGCTCCTGCAGGAGACCGCTTCGCTGGGCAGGCGCGGCTGAATTTTCCCCTCAGTCGGAGCGGGAGATGGTGAAGGAGGTCTCGTTCACCCCGCAGCAGCGCCGCCTCATCTGCGATACGGTGGCTGAATAGATCATCTGCATCCCCCGCCCGGTGAAGGCGACGTCGCGGTTGAGGGCATCAAAGAAACTGATAAATGACTCCTCGCGGGGGGTAAGCTCCCATTCTCCGGCGCGGTCGCGGAAGATGACAGTCAGGTTCTCCGCGCTCTGCAGTTCAATCAGCACAGCATCCTTCGAGCGGCCCGTCAATCCGTGCCTGATAATATTGGAAAGGAACTCCGAAACTACCATCTTGGTCTTTACCGCGGCAATCTCGCTGTACCCCTCCTCACGCACGAAGGTTTCACAGGCATCAGCTATCTGCGCCACATGGGAGAGCGTTCCTTCAGCCTCGAGGAAGTATCGGCGGACCCCGTTCTCTCCCCCCGGGGGCAGCAGCAGGGCGACAAAGGTAAAATCATCGCTCCTGATGTGAAACCCCTGGTCGGCGATAGCCTTGTAGCAGAAAAAGGGAACCATGAAGCTGCCGAACTCCAGCAGCTGCGGCACCGTCTGCTCGTAGAACTGCTCGACTCCGAGCATCCTGCCCGATTCATCCGAGCAGTCGAAGACTCCGTCGGTGAGCAGGCAGATCATATCGCCGGGGGTAAACTCAACATGCTGAACGTACTCGGCCTTGTAGGTGTAGTCGGGAAGCCAGCCGAGCGGGATGTCGCCGCGCTCATCAAGAACCCGGAAGGAGCCCTCCTTCGGGTTGAGCAGGACTATCGGCGGGTGACCGGCGCTGAGGATATCGATGGTCATGCTCTCCAGGTCAATGGAGCAGAAGGCGAGCGTCATGTAGTTCTCGTGAAAGAGCTCGGCGCTCAGGAGGCTGTTGAGCTTGGTCACGATCCGGTTCACCTGCAGCTCGCCCTGTTCGGAGGCGGCCACCATCTGGATAACCGATTTCACCGCGGTCATGATGAGGGCGGCCTGGACTCCGTGGCCTGAAATGTCGGCCATATAGACGATGTACCGGCTGCGGGAAAGTTCGATGCAGTCGAACAGGTCCCCGCCGATCTTTTCGGCGGGGAGATAGTTTGACACCATCATCAGTGACGACTTCTGGGTGTACCAGGTCGGCAGCACGTAGTTCTGGATCGTCTGGGCGGTATCAAGGTCGTTGAGGATGGCCCCGTAGAGGGAGCGGACCTCGTTTTCCGCATCCTTGCGCTCAATGGTTTCAGCAAGTGAGCCGGCAAAGAGTTCAAGCAGCCCCTGCTCGATCTCACTCCACTTCCGCTCACGGGCGCAGTCGTCAAACCCGATGAATCCCCAGAAGCGGTCCTTGGCGTAGACCGGCAGGACCAGAAGCGAGAGGATGCCCTGGCTGACGAGGAGAGTTTTCGTGTAGCTCTCCGGCAGCTGCCGGGTAACGGCAATGAAGGGTTCCTTTTCCCTCAGCGGTTCGAGGAAGATCTCCAGAGCCTCAGCCGGGACGTCCTGCAGTTCGGGATTGTCAATCTGCGGAGCCACCGCATCGGCGCTCCACTCGACCATCTGGCTGAGACTCACCACCTCGCCCTGCTTGTCAAGGGAGTTGACAAAGCAGTAGACCCGATCAACCCCAACCGCCTTCCCGATTATCGAAAAGGCTTTGGCCAGCGGTCCCGCGACATCCGAGGAGCGCATCATCTCCTGTGTTGCAAGCGTCACCGAGTGGAGAATCCGGTCGCGGTAGATAAGGTCCTGTTCCAGCTTCACCCGGTTGGTGATATCGATCGCAATCCCCCTGAACCCCGAGATCACATTGCGGAAGCTGATCGGGGAGATGATCAGGTTGACCATGAACCGCTCACCGCGGCTGTTCTGCATCCAGATATCGCGGGTGACCATCGGGTCACCCCGCTCCACCTGCTTCAGGAGGGTGCGGACATCCCCCTCCTCGGAGGCGGGGAAAAAGTCGAAGATTGTATCGGGGCGGAATTCGTTGGAGTCAATCTGCTTGAAGATCTCCTGCGTCCTGCGGTTGAAGAAGGTAATCCGGTAGTCCCGGTCAAACTCCATGATGATGCCGGGCAGCAGGTTCGCCATGTCCATGAAGCGCCGGCTGCTCTTCTGGAACGCCTCGTTCTGGCGGCAGGCCTGACAGGCGCCGCCCAGTCTTCTGTTGACCGGATTCAGCGCCTGGAGCAGCTCCTCATCAATCTCCCCCCGCGCTTTGAAGAGGATCAGCAGCCCGATATCGCCGATGCCCATCACATAGTAAGTCCCGTCCTCAGCCTTGCGGACAAATTCATTCTTGCCGAGATGGACATTATGGACAAGCTCATCATAGAGGGCGTTGAAGGAGGCGTGCCGATCTATCTTGCGGGGGATGGAGAAGGAGAGGGAGAGGGAGAAGCTCTTCTGGTCCGATTCCGGGACCAGCAGCACCGCACCGCGCGTGCACTCGAGCTCCCTTATATACGAGGAGAGGCTTCTGCTCAGCATCTCCCTGAGGTCCATTGAGTCCCCGATAGAGAGCAGGATGCGGTAGCAGATCCGTTCGTAAAGCTGGCTGTTCATAATAGCTCCGCTCCTATGGATGGCATCGTCAGGAAAGGTAGGCCGGCTGCACCTTGTTCAGCACGACTCCCTCGACAGGACACTCGGCCTTGATAAGCCGCTTGAGCGCCTGCCTGATCTTATCCGGGACCAGCGTCCCGCAGGCGGCGACCAGGAGCAGGGTGTCGGCATACCCGGAGAGGATTTCACTGTCGACGCTCTCCTCCACCGGCGGACCCTCGATGATGATCACGGTGTACTGCTCCTTCAGCTGCTCCATGAGCTCCTCCATCCTGGCCGACTGCAGGAGGTCCGGGATCACCGCCTCCTCCCGTCCGACTATGATGGCGACCCCCGGCAGGTTTGTCGAGTGGACAATCTCCTCATAGTCGAAGACCTGGTAAGAGAGGTACTCCCCGAGTCCGTGGAGAGGCTTGTGCTCCCCGCCCCGGGCCTGTTCAGGCAGAAGGCTGCGGAACGGGGATGAAAGCTGGGAACGGCGCACCTGGGCGTCGATAAGCAGCACCCGCTCATCCTGGCGCCCGTAGACAGCGGCAAGATTGAGGGCGACGGTGCTCTTGCCCTCCCCCCGGGTTGTGCTGGCTATCAGCAGCACCATTGTGTTACCGCTGTACCTTCTGCGCAGCGGGCGGGCAAGGATCCGGTAGCGCTCTATCTGGACTGACTCACCCTTTCCCGTAGGAAGGAGCCGTGTCCCGGCGCGTTCGGCGGGAAACTCCCCGATGATCCGGGCATGCAGTTTCTGCGCAGCATCCCCGACCGACCTGAGACGGGTATCGAGGACGATAGCGAGCAGAACGAGGGCAAACCCGATGATGAAGGTCACCGCCGTAACAGCCAGGGCAATCAGCCGCCGGTTCGACTCAGCCGGGTACAGCGGCTCCACCGCCTCGGAGACTACGTAGAAGTCGGAGAAATCGGTTACGGTCACCAGCTCGAACTGGTTGAGCACCTTCTCAAGGCCGCGGGCTTCAGCCTCAAGCGCAGCCAGCCGGCCGGCGAGGACCGTGTACTTCTGGCTGATCTCAGGCAGGCCTGTGTGCCTTCGGGAGAGATCTTCATAGCGAATCAGGTCGGTCTCATGCGTCAGACGGGCTGAGATAAGCTCCATCTGGGCCTCAAGCAGCTTGAGGCTGGCAAGCTTGATGTAATCAGTAAGTGCTGAATATTCCCCGCTGGTTGCTGTCACAGCCCGCTGAGCTGCCGACTCGAGCTCCGCCGAATCCTGCAGCGCCTGCTGCGCATCCTGCGCATTCTGTGATTCTTGAGCTGCTTCGGCGAGCGACTGCTCGATCCGTTTTATCTGCAGCTCGAGAATTTCAATCCTCCGCTCGTTCTGCGGGAGGGAGAGCTCAAGGCTGACGAGTTCTCCGGCAACCCGCTGCGTCTCAATCTGCATGTCGCGGATGCCGTTCTCCTGGATAAAATCGGTGAACTCCTGCTGCACCCGCACCAGATCCTCCCTGACGGACTGGTACTGGCGCTTGAGGTTGACCCCCTGGTCCTGCAGTTCCTGGCGGACCATCCGGTCGGCGTTGGCAAGAAATATATCGCGCATCCGATTGGCTATGATCATCGCCTCGAGGGATGACTCGGAGCGGGCGGTGATGGTCATGAGGCTTGAGGTATTCGAGTATTTGACATCAATCACAGCCCCAATCTGTTCAAGGGTCCGGTTGAGCTCAAGGTCCTGCCGCAGCGCCTCGAGGTTGGGCGGAATCTTCACCAGGTTGACCTGGCTCGCGAGAGTTCTGGCATTGGTATCCACCTTCACCAGGCCTGCCCCGTGCTCGTAGGAGAGGTCTGTTCCCTGCCCCACCCCCTGGTAGATACGAAACGAGTCGGTAACGAACGAGTCGATCGGCTGGTAGATGAGCACCGTGGAAGCCTCAAAGTTCTGGGTTCCGAAGTAGAGGGCGGCTGAGATGCCGAAACCCGCCGAAACAACGGCTAATGCCACGAGCACCATGAATTTCAGGCGCAGGGCAGTGAGCACCGTCCTGAATTCCAGGGGCAGCCGATACTCACCGGCACTCCCTTCAGTCATCTGTTCAGCAGCCATGTTCCCCCCGTATACCCGTTCAGGTTCCCATCTCCTCAGCGCCTTCTCCGGCTGATCCTGGCCAGGATCCGGGCCCTGCTCTCCCTGCTTACCCCGACCAGCCAGAATACCGCCAGGTAGACAGCAACTCCCGGCAGCGCTTTACCCATCATATCCCAAAGCGAGCTCACTGCAAAGTAGTGCCTGACAGCAGCCCCGGTTCCCACCAGCAGCGGCAGCGGCAGCAGCACCGGCAGGAAAACCCGTTTCAGATACTCCCGATAAGCGAACCGGTAGACCCGGGCGGCTTTGCCGAGGGTGATCAGGGTGCTGTTGATGAAGCTTGATGCAAGGGTCCCCAGGGCGATTCCCGTAAGCCCGAGCGGGCCGACGAGCAGAAGGCTCACGGTGATGTTTACGATTATTGAGGAGACCGATACCTTGGCGGTGAACTTATGGTGGCCGGTCATCGTCAGCACGTTCGAGGCGGTAAGCTCGGGGATGGATAGCATGATCGCCGTGCAGAGGATCAGGAGCGGCACCCCGGCGGCAAGAAACTCCTCCCCCACCCAGAAGCGCAGCAGGTCGGCATAAAAGACGTAGATCGATCCGGTAATCATCACGCCGGTCGCCGTAATATAGCGGGAGAGATCAAGCAGCAGGTACCGGATAGCCTGCTCCTCCCGCTTCTCCTTCAGCTCTGATATCAGGGGGGTGAGCACATTCACCAGCTGCTTCGTGAGCATGAGCATGTACTGGCAGATTTTCAGCGCCACCCCGTATATGCCGACCATCGTGAGGTTCATCGTCAGCTGGATGATGAGCGAGTCGGTGTTGAAGAGAACCAGGGCTGCGACGGTGGTAATAAAGGAGTAGAAGCTGAAGGAGACTGCCTCCTTCAGATGGATTCTGCGCACCAGTTTCAGGGAAATCCGCAGCTCCTGCGTTCTCATGAAGGCGAGGACCAGGTAGCACACGCTCTCAGCGAACGTTGCCGCCAAATTAAGCATGGCGAGTCCGATAATCCCCATCCCCCGGCCGAGCAGCAGCCAGGCGGAAGCTCCGTAGAGCACAATTCTGAGAATCTGCACGGCATTGACCAGAGCTATCCGCTGTTCCCCGAAAAGCACCCCCTTGAACATGCTCATCGGAATCTGGACAGCGATCGACTGGCCTCCAAGGATGATCAGCACCAGAACCGCGGTCCTCTGCAGGTCACCCGGTATCGCGAACGCCCTGCCGTAGAAAAGAGAAAACAGCAGCAGGATCAGCATACCCGCTGCGGCTATTGCCAGATAGATACTGAAGACGGTGCTCAGCAGGCGATTCCTGTGGTCGTAGCTGCCGGTTACCCGGGCTTCACCCGACCACTTCACCACCCCGAGCCCGAAGCCGAAGTCAAGGAGGGTGAGAAATCCGATCACTGAGAAGCTCAGCGTCCACAGTCCGTACATCTCCTGCCCGAGCTGTTCGATGATGTACGGAATAAGCAGGAACGAGATGACAATGTTGAGGAAAAAGCGGATGTAGTTGGCAGCCGCGTTTACCGCCACCCGTTTCGTCCTCGATGAGCCGCTCATACGGCAGCCTCGGCGGAGAGGGAGAGGTCGCTTCGGCGATCTTTCTCACTGCGTTTCTGTTCCCGTACCCGGAGGACCAGCGCCTGCCCGAGTCCTGCGGTGACGGTCATCTGGTAGAGCACGGGAGTCTGCCTGATCACCCACTCATAGAGCCCGATCAGACAGATGATCGCCAGCCCCATAGCCGTCGCCAGCAGCAGCCGCTGCTCAATCGTCCGCATAGGAAACCCGTAGATGACCAGCGGCGCAACGGCCAGGATGAGTATCAGGATAAAGAACCACATTCCGGCCCAGCCCATCTCAGCGGCGGTCAGCAGGTAGATATGATGGGCCACCCCGCCCTGCTCCTCGTTTCTCATCACCTTGAAGTGCTCCCGGTACTCCTTCTGCAGGGTGAGCACCTCGGAGTACTGGTTAAGGCCCACTCCCCACGGGTAGTCGTCGGCCATCATGACAGCCGCCGTCTCGAACTCGCCTCGGGCAGTCTCGCTCGACTCCGGGGCATTGAGGAAACGGTCTATGACCGTATCGATGACAAACAGCCCCCCGACAACCATGGCTGCCCCGAGAAAGAGGGAGGCCAAGCGGA
>CAYSRK010000382.1:0-11477 GCA_964433385.1 uncultured Spirochaetales bacterium | reverse complement strand
CGACGATGAGGGCATCGACTCCCTGAGCTATGAAGGTGTTCACCAGGTCCTGCTGGCGGATTACATCTTCCTGTGCATCCTGCAGGGTAAGGGTAATATCGTCTTTGTCGGCAAAGTACTCCTCTGCTGCTGCCATGACATAGGTCTGAAATGTGTCGTTGAAATTATTGCAGACATATCCGACCTTGAACCCGCCGCTGCCGGCTTCACCTTGTGCTCCGGCAAACAAGATGCCGGTCGTCAGGGCAATCATTACCACAATTACCAGTAGTCTCTTCATCCTCTCTTCATCCTCTCTTCCTCCATTTTTTCTGATGATTTTTGCAATCTTTTGCAAACGTTTCCATTAGATTGATTATTGCACTGGTTTTTTCGGCTGTCAAGATTTTTTTTCCGAAACAAACTGTATCTACGCACAGTAATGGTGCGGTATTGCTGTATGACGATTTCTGCCATGATAGAGGAATAAGGCTGACTATAAAATAGTAATCATTATACCTATTCTGTCTTTTTCATAAGTATTACTCACCTTCTTCGTGTAATTTATGTTTTCATTACGAGCATTCGCGATACGGGTCAATTCAGGCTGCCTCGCTGATAACCGGGGTATCTAAGCAGCTTCGGCTGCAGGAATGGAGCCGAAGCTGGACTACCGCAGCAATTATTGTGTCTTTCCGCTGATCATCTTTTCTAATTTCTTCAGGAGCTGATATGAGCAGTATACGCACAAGAAGAGACAGTACCCGCTTCCCGAAGGGCTTTCTCTGGGAACCGCTGCGGCAAGCTGCCAGGTTGAAGGGGCTGTGGATGAAGACGGCAGAGGGGAGAGTATTTGGGACAGGTTCTCCCATGCTCCTGGAAATATTGCGCTGTCCCAGACCGGGGGATATCGCAATTGACCAGTACCGCCGCTATCCGGAGGATATTCGGATCATGCGTGAGGCTAACCTCAACGCCTACCGGTTTTCCCTCGCCTGGCCCCGTATTCAGCCTGCAGGTTCGGGAACGTACAACCGTAAGGGTTTTGACTATTACAAACGGCTGGCTGAACCGCGATACCGCCTATCGGTTTGCCGAGTACAGCCGCAGATGCTTTGAGGAACTGAAAGATCAGATCGATACATGGATCACCCTGAACGAACCCTGGTCCTCAGTAGGCATGGGCTGCATCAGCGGGATGCACGCACCGGGACTCAAGGACCGCAGCAGCGGATGGGCTGCGGGACTTCATCTGCTTCCCGGTCACGGACTGAGCGTTCAAGCCTACCGCAGCGTTTCAGGTTCATCCGAGCGCTCGGTCCTGATTGGAATATCCCATAACCTTCTGACCCCCAGACCGGCAAGCTTCTCTCAGGAAGATCGGGAAGCTGCCGATCGGGCAATGGATCTGCCTACGAAATTCTTTCTCGACCCGCTGCTGGGAAAACCGTGCCCAGAAAGACATTTCAAGGCTTATCCGGAAGCAGTTCCCGCTCTACATCACGGAAAACGGCGGTGCCTTTCGGGATGAATTGAGTCAGGACGGTATGCGCTGTCACGACCCGCAGCGGATCGAGTTTCTCCGGGACCACTTCAGCGCCGCTCTTGATGCTGCGGAAGAGGGCGTAGACCTGCGCGGTTATTTCATCTGGAGCACGATGGACAATGTTGAGCGGGCCTGCGGGTATACCAGGCGCTTCGGGCTTGTCTGCGTCGATTATGTACATCAGCGGCGGGTAAAGAAAGACAGTTGCTACTTCGTACGCGAGTGCATCAACGGTTTCGTGGAACTTTAGAAAGCCGCAGGCTTGAAAAGCACAGGGAATCTACTGCGGGGGTCCCCAGAAGAGGTCGGGGTCGCTGACTATGAAGCGGGTGAAGCTGCTCTCCCGGAACTGATACTGCTGCACAAACGGTTCGGTCAGATCATTGCCGGTATCGGGCAGTTCACATGCCGGTACCAGCATCAGGGTAAAGCGCTCACCGGGTGAACCTTCATACCCGTAGGCTGCTTCCAGCGGAGATATAAACCCATAGAGATTCTTCGTCATGTAGTAGTCAAAATAGAAGGCGGGATCAAGGGCTTGCGAGCGCATGACAGCCTCATCGTTAAGATAGAAGCGCCGACCCTCAATCAGCCCCTCCCGAACCTCCCGAATACCTGCCATTGTTCCGTTCCTGTCGGTTACATAGGCATTGAACGAAGGATCAGCCCATACCCACTTGTCCAGCGTCTCAGCCCAGACGGAGACTATCACATGGCTGTCACGGTCATTGGGGTCCATCGGTATGCAGCTGACAATTCTTGCGGGAAATCCGGCACTGAGATACGCTTCCTGCAGGATGATCGCCTTCATACGGCAGTTGACGCCTGTCCCCTGTTCTTCGGCGAAGGCGAGGATGTTCTCCGTACTCAAAATCCCCTCGGGCCAGGGGGCAGAACCGTCCCAGGGAACGAGATGATGCACATAGCTCAGCAGATCAATGATCAGAGCTGTTTCATCTCCTTCATCGATATGGTACCGTCCGTCAAGGTTCAGCCCGCTATCCTGCTCAATTCGTTCCCGAAGCGCTGTAAGATCGGGATCGGCGGGAGGGCTGCAGGAAAACTGTACCTGATCAGCGATATGGGCAGTCATCTGAGGATCATAGACCGCACCGCGGAGAAGCTTGTTGCGGTACGCCTCGACCCGGCCGGCAGCAGTACTGCAGGAACTCAGCAGAAGGATAAGCAGCAGAGCAGCTGCCGCTCTTAAGGGGGTATTGTTATACTGTGAATACCTACGCTCAACCCCTCCGGAAGTGAAAAACCGGCCGGCAGTCCTGGAAACTCTTTTCATTGTGCACCTGTCACCAAATATCCGTAGAGCGCGGGATTACCGACTCCCATTCCCATCTGTACTGCAAGTATACGCATGAGCGTACCATAAGCCGCAGTGAGCGTCAATTAAACCTCCCTGCACGGAAGAGATGAACGCTCGGCAGCATACGGCATGAAAAATTTATTGACATTCCAAACGTGAGTGCATAAAATTTGAATCAAGATGATACTGCCTTGAACAAAATCCGGAATTATGGAGATCAATACATGAACGGTAGCACGAAAGCTTTCGCAGCAGGCATTATAGGGCTTTTTTTGCTTTTTCTCAGTGCAGGATGTTTTCTGTTTGTCCCAGATCTGCTGATCACAGTCGATATCCCTGCTGTGGAAGGGGTGACTGTACCGGATGTTGACGAAGAAGATCCCAGCACCGTGGTCACCGAGACAGCTCAATATACCGGGACAGTTTCCTGGTCACCTGATGACGATGATTTTAGATACTCTACCGTATATACGGCAACGATTACCCTTACCCCGAAAACCGGTTACACGTTAATTGGGGTTCCCCAGGATTTCTTTTCCGTTGCCGGGGCTGATACAGTGACGAATAATGCCGATTCCGGAGTTATTACCGCAGTCTTCCCGAAAACCCTGACCACGATCGATACCGCTGCTGTGGAAGGGGTGACTGTACCGAGTGTTGAGGAAGAAGATCCCAGCACCGTGGTCACCGAGACAGCTCAGTATACCGGGACAGTTGCCTGGTCACCTGATGACGACGGATTCAGACCCTCTACTGTATATACGGCAACGATTACCCTTACCCCGAAAACCGGCTATTCTTTTGTCGAAGTTCCCCAGAATTTCTTTACAGTAGCCGGCGCTGATACGGTGACGAATGATGCCGATTCCGGTGTTGTTACCGCAGTCTTCCCGGAAACCGAGACCCCAGTCGATATCGCTGCTGTGGGAGGGGTGACTATACCGGATGTGCAGGCAGAAGAAAGTCCCAGTACCGTGGTTACCGAGACAGATCAGTATACCGGGACCGTTGCCTGGTCACCTGATCATAGCGGTTTTGGATACTCTACAGTATATACAGCAACGATTACCCTTACCCCGAAAACCGGTTACACGTTTACAGATGTAACCCAGGATTTTTTTACTGTTGCCGGAGCATCCAGTGTGACGAACGATGCCGATTCAGGTGTTATTACCGCAGTCTTCCCGGAAACTCAGAGTCCGGAGTAAATGGTTTACCGGTGCCTGATACCATTTCACACATCACACTGAGCCAATAGTTGATCAGCAGCCTTCAAGTAAACCATTCCCGGCAGTTTCTCGGTTCCCATCCGCCAAAACGGCGGATTTGCGGAAGTCGAAAAGCATGTATTCCCCGAACATCCCTGACGGTTCCGAACAGGAGCAGGACAAAGACCACGGAACTGGGAATGGATTGCAAGAGCAGGCAGGCAAGCAGATCAGGGGGAATATACTACAGAGAAAAGCCTTCAACCGTGAACGGTATGGCCGGTTCTTCCGGTATACAGCAGCATATGAGAGAATACGGACAGGAATTTCACAGCACAGATTCCCAGGACATCATATCCGCTGCAGCTGAGCAGCAGTTTCACATTTCCGCCCTGCTCCCCTACCAGCGGCTGGTGATCAGCAACATTCTGGAGGGATGCGGATTCTTCGGTGAGGGAATTGCAGATGAGGCCTATCACCGGCAGATCGTCATCCTTCCCACCGGTTCGGGAAAAAGCCTCTGTTTTATGCTTCCAGGAGCCCTCCTTGAGGGCATTACGCTGATCATATTCCCCCTGCTTTCGCTGATGGCTGATCAGGCAAGGAGGCTGTCCGAGGCTGAACTTGCATGCGGAGTGCTGAAGGGGGGAATGGACGCTGCGGAGGTGGAAAGACTGCTTTCAGCCTGCCGCAGCGGTTCCTGTCGGTTCATCCTCACCAACCCGGAAATGCTTGCGCAAAAACCGCTCCTCGACAAGCTCTCTGAACTGCCGATCGTCCATGCAGTTGTCGATGAAGCCCACACGGTCAGTGAGTGGGGCACAACTTTCAGGCCCTCCTACCTGGAGACGGGCAGATGCCTCCAAGCCCTCGGCATCTCCCAGATAACCGCCTTCACCGCCACAGCGGCCTCCCGGGCTCTTGAGGACATAACCCGCTACGTATTCAATGATGAGCCGGCCCACCTGATACGGGGCAACCCGGACCGGCCGAACATCACTTACCAGGCCGTTCCAAGCGTGAGCAAGCTGCACGACCTGAGTGAACTCTGCAGACCGGAAGCGGGAATGGAGCGGCCTATCATCGTCTTCTGCGCAGAACGGCAGACTACCGAACGAACAGCCGCTGAACTGCGGCTGCGTCTCAGGGACCCCCAGATTCGCTGCTATCATGCCGGCCTTCCGAAGGAAGAGAGGAAAGCGATAGAGCAGTGGTTCTTTCACGCCTCGGACGGCATCCTCATCTCGACAACCGCGTACGGGATGGGGGTGGACAAGGCTGATATCAGGTCGGTCATCCACTTTGACCTCTCCTCCTCAATAGAGGCCTATCTTCAGGAGACCGGAAGAGCCGGCAGAGACCGCAAGCCGGCCGCGTCAGTGCTTCTGCTCGGGGTTGAAGATACAGCCCGCAGCCGCACTGACGGAACCGGACGGGAGGATGCGCGGAGGAGAAAACTCCTCTCCGTGTTCACCTCCGAATCGGTCTGCCGGCGGCAGGCCCTGCTTGCCCAGCTTGATGCGGAACCGGAAGTCTGTTTCGGTTGCGATATCTGCGGCGGAACACGGATGGAACTTGCTGAGGGGGAACAAGCAGTCACCGCGCTGATTCAGAGGTATCAGCTGACCCTGCGGGAAGACGAAGCAGCCGCTGTCCTGGAAGGCCGCTTCTCCCTCCCGGTACGAACGGGACGGCTCTACCGCAGACGCGGCTTCGGGGCGCTCTCCGGGTGGGAGCAGGATGATATTAAGGAGGCCGTTTCTGCTTTACTGCAGGCGAGCGTACTTTCCCGCAGCTCGAGAGGACCCTGGAAACACCGTCTCAGGAGAACCGGCAGACCCCGCACGCTTCTTGAAGCAGGCTGCCTGACAGAGTCAGTCTGACCCGGATACAGTCTGCGGGAGAGACACCCCGGTCTCCAGCGATATCTTTTCCAGATTTCTCCAGACCTCGACAGCTGCAGGAACACCGTGCACAGCGCAGAACGCTTCATGCTCATACTCCTTCAGTCCTGCATACCAGACCCGCTCCTGCCCCTCAGCCGGTTCTGCCTTGGCAATGCTGCCTAACAGCCTGTCCATCGCCTGCTTGAACGCACCAGGTTCCTGAAACAGGTCGATCCGTACCGCAGCAAAGAAGTGGGAGACCCGGGCTGAGGTCTCCTCTGAGTCCCGTACATCCTTACCGAAAGTTCCCCCTGAGGCGATACCGGTAAGGATATCGACGAGCACTCCCAGGCCGAACCCTTTGTGTCCGCCCTTAAGCTCCCCTTCCCCCCCAAGCGGGAGTATCCCCCCGCCGGCCTGGTGCAGCATGTCCTGCAGAAGCTCAGCCGGGCTGTTCGAGACTATTCCCCGGGTATCGACTGCCCAGCCCGAGGGTATCTGCTCGCCCCTGCGTTCATAGCTCTCAATTTTTCCCCGTGTCACTACCGTTGTTGCCATATCGAGGACAAACGGCGGCATTGATCCGGCAGGTACTGCTGCGGCTATCGGGTTCGTGCCGAACAGCGCCTCCCGGCCGAAAGTCGGTACGCCGAGGGCTGCGGTGTTCGTCAGCGCGATACCGATCATATCCTCTTCCAGGGCCATCATGGCGTAGTACCCGGCTATCCCGAAATGGTTTGAGTCCTTCACCGCAGCGGTGAAGAATCCTTTATCCCGGGCTCCCTCAATTACCTGCCGCATCACCTGACGACTGAGGCTCAGCCCGATACCTCCCCGGGCGTCATAGACTGCAGAAACCGGTGTACGGCGCAGCAGCTCCGGCTCGACTCCCGGCTTCATAACTCCGGTTTTCAGGCCGTTGACATAACGCTGCAGGCGGGCGATGACGTGCCTTGCGATGCCGCGCGCATCAGCGGCGACAAGTACTTCGGCGCAGTCCTGCGCCTCTCGGGAAGGCATTCCCATAGCGATGCATACCTCTCGACAGAACTGCGTCAGCTCACTTCGCTTAATCCTGATCACTGTTTTATTCATACATGTGCACCTCTGATCTGCTGATCCGGTTCCGCAGGTACGGCAATAGGGGGAACTACGATTTCAATGGGAGAGCTTACCGGATGCCTCCCGCTGAGTCTTTCGAGCAGCAGATCAGCCGCTCTGCGGTAGAGTAAGCCAGGCTGAATATCGATTGAGGAGAACCGGTAGGGGAGAAGCGTTCGGAAGGGAACTGCATCATACCCGCACAGCGGCAGCCCGTTGAGCAGCTGCAGCTCCCCGCTGCGGGCCAATCCGTTGAGAACCCCGATCAGCGTGATATCATTTACTGCCGCGGCTCCGTCGCAGGCTCTGCTGCGGAACAGTCCGGCTGTCTCAACAGAGGCTGCTGCCCCTCCCCCTTCACCGGGTTCAACCATGATCACCGTCGGCTGCCCGGCATCTGCGGCGTACTCCCCCCAGGATTCCAGGAATCCCTCTAGCCGGTCTGCATGGGGTTTTACTTCCTCGGTCAGTCCGGTGATGTACAACGGACGTTTTGCTCCCTGCGCATAGAGCAGCCGGGCCTGCAGGCGACCGCCCTCCCGATTGTCCGTGGAACAGCGTTCATACCCCGAAAAGGAGGCGGTATGGTGGGATATGATGTAGGGGACCCCGAGGTTCCTGATGCTCTGCGCCTCATTGATCATATCGACATCGAAGCAGATAATGCCGTCGGAAAACTCAGCCGCTTCACGGATTGCCTTCGCACCTGCCGTGGGTATGATGCGGAGGCTGTACATGGTGTTCTGCAGGGCGGCTTCTATCCCCTTGACCATTTCGGCATAGAACCAGGAGAACTCCGCCAGCGCTCCCCAGTAGTATCGGCGGTGGGGCTTGGCGAACTCGACCAGGGCGATGACGCCCGTTGCGCGTCTTCGCAGGGCGCTCGCTGATTTGTTTGGCCGATACCCGAGTTCCCGGGCCGCATCAAGCACAGCCCGGCATTTCTCATGGGCTACCTGGTCGGGATTGTTGAAGACCCGGGATACGGTAGCGGAGCTGACCCCGGCTCTCCGAGCCACATCATCGCGGGTCACCGGAGCAGGAGTTACGGTACCAGGGTGTGTGTCTGATGCCATCTTTCTCACCGCCTCCTGGGGCAGATCATACACCTATCATATCAGAAACGACAATCCCCCCCTTTGACCGTATCTGATATTGACAGCCATCTTTCCTCAGGCTACTATGTACACGTGTACATCCCTTCCTGAAGGAGCCTTCAATGCTGCTGCCCTCCACCCCCCATCGCCGAATGAATCCGCTTACCGGTGAATGGGTTCTCGTCTCACCGCACCGAACTGCCCGTCCCTGGCAGGGCCAGAGGGAAACGCGGGAGGAAGAATCCGAGCCGCGCCGCGACCCCTCCTGCTATCTCTGTCCGGGGGGGAGGAGAGCTTCCGGCGCGGTGAATCCCGAGTATACCGGCACGTTCGTATTTGACAATGACTTTCCGGCTCTCCTCACTGACGGACCGGAACAGCAGAATACCGGGGGACCTCACGGCATGCTCCGGGCCGATCCGGTCCGGGGTATCTGCCGGGTCCTCTGCTATTCGCCCCGGCACGATCTCTCAATCTCCCGGATGGACACTGAGGCCGTTGCGGGAGTTGTCGATACCTGGGTACAGGAGTACCGTGAGCTGGGGAGCCGTGATGATATCGCCCACGTCCAGATCTTCGAGAACCGCGGAGCTGTGATGGGCTGCTCCAACCCGCATCCGCATGGGCAGATCTGGGCCGAGGACACGGTTCCCGACATTCCCGCCCGGGAGCTTGTCCGCCAGGGGGAGTATTATCGAACGTACGGAAGCTCACTGCTTCTTGACTACCTTGCGTATGAGCTGGAGGACCGGCAGCGCGTCGTGTGCGGCAATGCCGGTTTTGTCGCGGTCGTACCCTTCTGGGCAGTCTGGCCGTATGAAATCCTGGTCCTTCCCCGGAGGGAGGTTTCATCGCTTGCCGAGCTTGCCCGGGGTGAGCGGCGGGACCTTGCCGATATCATCAGAAGGACAGCCATCCGCTACGACAATCTCTTCATGACCGCATTCCCCTACTCCATGGGAATTCATCAGCTTCCCACTGACCGTCGGGATTATCCCGGGTGCCAGCTTCATCTCCATTTCCTGCCTCCCCTGCTGCGTTCAGCGACGGTGAAGAAGTTTATGGTCGGCTATGAACTGCTTGCCCGCTCCCAGCGCGATATCCCGGCTGAGGCGGGGGCTGCAGCCCTGCGTACACTGAGCGAGGTCCATTACCGTGAACAGTGAGCTGAAGGGAGTCGCTGCTGCGGAGGCGGATAAGCAGAATCCGCACAAGATTATCAAGGCAATGAAAGACGGAAGAGCAGACGGGCTTCTTGAGAGTCTCTACGGAAGTTCCTGCTCCCCTGCCCGGCAGACAGCGCGTTATGAAATCCTGCTCAGCCGATTCGCAGACCGGTTCGGTGCAGGCTGTGCTGAACATGCCCGCCTCTTCAGCGCCCCGGGGCGCACTGAGCTCGGGGGAAATCATACCGACCACAACTGCGGAAAGGTTCTCGCTGCGGCGGTCAGCATCGACATGCTCTGCGCGGCCTGCGCCTCCGAGGACATGCAGGTCGTCATCGATTCGGAGGGTTTTGCTCCGGTTGCCGTCGATCTTCACCGGGTAGGCAATGGACCGGATGCGCGGTTCTTCTCTACAACAGATGCGCTGGTACTCGGGGTTGCTGAAGCGTTCCAGGAGAGGGGGCTTCGTATCGGCGGGTTCCGGGCAGCTGTCCTCTCTGATATCAAGCAGGGCTCAGGGCTGAGTTCTTCCGCGGCAGCAGAGCTCATAATCGGGTCAATCTTCTCCGTTTTCTACAACGGAGGCTCCGTTGATTCTCTCAGTCTTGCCCGGTTCGGCCAGGCTGCTGAAAACAGGTGGTTCCATAAACCCTCGGGGCTGATGGACCAGACAGCCTGTGCGGTAGGCGGTATCATCGGCATCGATTTCCGTATTCCTGCCCAGCCGCTGATCATACCGGTCCTCTTCAGTTTCCTCCGTTGCAGCCTGACCTTGGCGGTAGTCGATACTGGGGGCAGTCACGCCGACCTTACTCCCTGCTATGCCGGGGTTGTGGAGGATATGGGTAAGGCGGCAGCCTTCTTCTCTGTCGCCTGCTGCCGGGATATTACCCTCCAGCAGCTGCTGAAACATGCCGGTCCGCTGCGAAAAGAAGCGGGAGATCGGTCACTTCTGAGGGCCTACCACTTTCTCAAGGAGAATGAGCGGGTCGATGCCATGATGGAGTCGCTAGCCGACGGTGATGTGATGCGGTATCTCACGCTGGTCAAAGCTTCGGGAAGTTCTTCCTTCCGGTTCCTGCAGAATATGTACCCCGATGATGATCCGGGCCGGCAGGGGCTCAGTACCGCCATCGCCCTTACCGAGGAGTTTCTCGGCGGTGAGGGGGCCTGCCGGGTGCAGGGGGGCGGCTTTGCAGGAACCATTCAGGCCTATATTCCCAACGATCGGATTGAAGAGTACCGCAGTCTGATGGAGGGGGTCTTCTCACCGGGCTGTGTCAGGACTCTGAGCATCAGGAATCGTCCTGCAGGTCTCATCACTCTCTGATAAGAGTGACGATAGTATCAGGCGAACAGCTTCTCCATGTCCGGGTCGATGATTTTCATTTCGCCCTTCCGGTCAAGCAGCTCTGCGAGCGATGGGGGTATCGGCACGGCCTGCCCGATAATCGGTTCCACGATGGTCTCGAACTTTGCCGGGTGGGCGGTTGCGACTACGATGGTCTGCGATTCATCGGCAACCATACGGCGGACAAACTCACCCGCTGCGGTATGGGGGCAGACTGCATAGCCGTATTCATGCCACACCGTCCGGATCGTCTGCCTGATCTGTTCATCCGATACGCTGAAAGCTGAAACATTGGCCCGCAGCTGTTCTATCGTAGGGAAGAGGTGCCGCAGCCGTTCCATGTTGCTCGGGTCACCCACGTCCATGGCGTTTGCCAGGGTTGCGATGCTTTCTCGCGGTTCATATACCCCCGAAGAGAGGAAATCGGGAATGGTGGTGTTGGCGTTTACTGCCAGCACGATGCGTTCAATGGGCGCTCCCATGGCCCTGGCCCAGTATGCGCCGACAGAATTGCCGACATTCCCGCTTGGAATGATCCAGACGGGTTTCTGTCCTGTCTCGGCGAGGCAGCGGGCTGATGCCCAGATGTAGTAGACCGTCTGGGGCAGGAGGCGCCCGAGATTGATGCTGTTCGCGGAAGTGAGGTTATAAGCCCAGGAGAGTTCCTGATTCATGAAGGCTTCCTTGACCATCCGCTGGCAGTCGTCAAACGCCCCGCGTACGGCGTAGGCTTCCACATTGCCGCCCCAGCAGGTGAGCTGTTTCTCCTGCCGAGCCGACACTCTGCCTTTGGGGAACAGAACTTTCACCGTAATATCCTGCTTG
>CAYSRK010000381.1:0-3847 GCA_964433385.1 uncultured Spirochaetales bacterium | reverse complement strand
TTTCCCGATTCCGACCGGAGCCCCGGAGAGCAGAGCCCGGAACCAGAGTCCGAAGAACTTGATGAAGACCGCAAGTATTGCGGCTGCGATAATTCCTATTGCTACGTAGAGTGCGATATACATCAGAGTTTCCTCCTGACTTGTATTC
This sequence comes from uncultured Spirochaetales bacterium, assembly GCA_964433385.1. Lineage (GTDB taxonomy): Bacteria > Spirochaetota > Spirochaetia > JABMQR01 > JABMQR01 > M55B182. The sequence goes on along the minus strand of CAYSRK010000381.1, from coordinate 3,699 downwards.
TGTTGCCGTTAACGGCTGCAATAATCACCGCTGCGCCTTTTTCGATATAATCTCCGGAGGTCTCCACCTGGAGCACTTCACCTTCGAACTCCGCCTTCCCTGAAGGCCGAAGGTTGGTGACCGCCGTACCGGATTTTCCGAGGTAGGTCTGCTCGGTGCTCGCCTCCTGAGCAGTGTATCCTTCCCCTGCATCCTGGTTGAGGGTAAGCGTCAGGCGCTTGAACGGTGTGTACTTTGGAACCAGAAAGGCCAGAACACCGACAGCAATAAACCCTGCTACGATATTTCCGGCTACCAGAAGCACGTTTCTTCCGAGCAGGTCCCACTCCCAAGAGAAAGTAGGAACAACGAAGTCCTGCATGGAGAGTACCAGCCCGGCAATCATAAGGGCAATTCCTGATATCCCGGCGATGCCGAAGCCCGGTATAAGGAATATTTCGATGACCAGAAGGGCTATGCCGAGAACAAATATGAGCAGTTCGGCTGACCCTACCGTTCCGAGCAGGGCATTTCCAGCGAAAAGGATGGAGAAGCTGACAAGGGCCGCAGCCCCGGGTACGCCGAAACCCGGGCTTGAGATTTCGATAAACAGGCCGATAATGCCGATGAGAATCAGAATACTCGTTACAGCAGAGCCGGTAAGCAGCGTCACCGCTCTGTCAGCAGAAGTCGGCTCATTGTATACGGTAACCCCCCCGCCTGAGAGTCCGAGATCGGTAATGACCTCCTGCTCTGAGCCTAAGGTGCCGGAGGAGACCCCGTACCGCTCCAGCTCACCTGCGGTCAATGCGAGGAGCTTGCCCCGTTCCGATACAACCGGTCCTTCCCGCAGCGGCGAATCGGGATCTGCCCGCACGATGCTGTCAAATTCCGAGCGTGTCATCAGCATTACTTCGTCTTCGCGGTAGACCTCGAGCAGCTCCATATCGCTGTCCACCATGGCCAGCGCGACGGCTTTGGGGTAGTTGTTCTTCTCGGCAAGGGCTGCCATCTGAGTTCTCACCGCACTCACTGTCTTCTCGTCAGCCGGGACTGTGCCTTCTGCTGACTGGATGATCGGTGATGCAGAGCCCATCGATGTACCCGGGGCCATGTAGATGCGGTCGGCTGAAAACGCTATAAGGGCTCCGGCAGACCAGCTTACCGAGGTCCCCTCCGGTTCAAGCCCCACATAGGCAATGGTGGTGATATCATTGAGGCTCCCGATCAGGGATGCAATCTGAAGGGCAGAATCAACCCTTCCCCCGAAGGTATCGATGGTGAATATGATGTGTCGTGCGCCGTCCTGGCGGGCTGAATCAATGGAACGGCGCAGAAATACCATGAGGCTTCGATCAATTTCTCCCTCAACAGGGATGACGTGCACGGGGGATGAATCTGCAGCAGAATGCTCTTCAGCGGCTGTTTCGGCAAACAAGGATACTGCAGTGATAAAAAGAAGTGACAGAAAGAAAAACCGAAGTCCTTTCATACTTGTAAGGTATGCCTGTACCTGCGTGCAGTCAAGCATAATCTTCCCCGTCTGAAATTATGCGGTTGTCAGCTGGAGCCGGGTTCTCCCTCATCTCTCAGCTCATCAAGCAGCTGAATTATGCCGACAAGAATAGTGGAGTCGATATGTTCCATCTCCGGGAATTTGTGGTACAGCTCTTCGGGCGGCATAGTCTCTCTGGATGCAAAGGAGAGGGGAACCGCAGTGCCGAGGCGAGCCTGGCCGGGAAACCTCGGGCGGGAAACGGTAATGGAGTATTCTTCTATGATGTGATCAATAAATGTACTGTCGGTCCGCATCAGCGCTGCAATGGTCTGCAGCGCTTTGACCTCTTCACTGTAGAGCATGCCGTCGACTGCAAGCATAAGAACGGTAAGCGTACAGATCATATCAATCTCAGTCCGTGATATGCCCTGGATGTAGCGGGTAAGGTATTCGATATAGCTTGCATCCTGTTTTTTCAGGTTTTTTCTGCTGATCAGCATCTGCTGCAGAGTCGACAGGTCTACCTGAAATGCAGCAGCAGCGAACTCTTCGATACTTCCAAGGCTCTGTACCGTCCTGCCCCCGAGTATTTTCGCGTAGACGTGCAGTACAGCCTGAACGAGCAGGCCGGGATCGCTTTCCCGCGGCCGTGGTTCCGCCCGTTTTTCCTTCTCGGGTGCATCTCCTGCGGTATACCCCGGTCTTTCGGATGACTGGCTGAGATGATCTTCGTACGTTTTTGCCGGATTCAGCGTCTCCTCATAGGTATTGCTATGTTTGCGCATGAGATAGGCAACTGTCACGATAAGTGCCGCCAGCACAAGGGAAACTACAAGGACTATCAAGGCGGTGTTTGAGTTCTGCTTTTTATCTTCGAGTATAATGTCAGACGTGGAGATCGGTTTTCTGGGAGCAATCTCCTCCTCGCTCTTAGGCAGAGCCTCCTCCTGGTCCGCAGATTCTTCCTCTTCAGACAGATCACTCAGTTCCTCAGGGATTATCTTTTCTGCGGAAGCAGGTTGAGCGGGTTCATCCTCTGCAGGTTCAGCAGGTTCCTGTGAACTATCAGCAGTGCTGATTGGTTCGGACTCTTCCTCTTCCAGGGTGGGTTCAGCGGTCGAGACCGGCTGCCGTTCTGTCGGCTGCTCGACTGCAGGCTCCGGGGGTGCAGGAGGCTGCACAGGCTCAGCAGCAGGTTTCGCTGCTATGGGTTCGGCCGTAGGCGCTTTCTCGAGGGGAGGGATTAGCGGCGGTGATTCCGGGGCGGCTGCCACCGGATCTTGAGTCAGCGCAGGTGCCGCTTCTGTAAGCAGTTCAGAGTCTGAGTCCGGGCTTTCAGCCGGCTGTTCAGGCTCTTCAACAGCCGGAGCCTCCGTTTCCGGGTCCAGACTCAGCTCAGGAATACTGGCGCAGGCAACAAGCAGCGTCAGGTACACTGGGATACAAAGCTTCAAGAGTAGGGCAGAAAGTGATATTCGCGGAACGTTTCTTCCAATTATCATGTTCTAGTTAATCCTGCAGAATATTCAGTACAAGGTTCAACAATTGAAACACTCCCCATGTTACCCTTTTTTCCCATAAATGTAACTAGTTACGATGTAAAACTGTCAGCTTTTCACGTGCACGGCTGCCGTAAACAGATCGGTATGATTATCTGTGGAATTTTTTCCCGATGCTTCGGAAAACATCCCCTATCCTATGCAGAGCCCGAGTAATCCACTCCGCAGTCCGAAGCCGGAACTGAACAAGTTTATTTCTCAGATGAGGCCTGCGGCTGATAATGATAAACACGACAAGCACGAGGAAAAAGACCGAAATAACGGAAACCGCGATGATGAACAGAAGCGGACTCTTCTCATCCTCCGGGACAGGAGCCAGGTAAGACGGTTCGCTGTCTTCCCCTTCCGGCGAAGTTTCTGCAGAACCCGGTGTCAGCATCTCATCCGCCGGTACCGCATCAGCCTCATCATCGAGAAGGGGTTCAGACTCACCAGATTCATCCTCACCAGGCTCAGGCTCCTCTTCAGCTGGCTGGGCCGCAGCAGCCTCAGTTTCCGTCTCTTCTGCGGCTGTTTCAGTTTTGAGAGACTCTGGTTCTTCTTCAACCGGTTCAGCTGCAGCAGCCTTGGTTTCTGTTTCTTCTGCGGCTGTTTCAGTTTTGAGAGACTCCGGTTCTTCTTCAACCGGTTCAGCTGCAGCAGCCTCTGTTTCTGTTTCTTCTG
>CAYSRK010000380.1:0-6014 GCA_964433385.1 uncultured Spirochaetales bacterium | reverse complement strand
CCATAGCGCGTAGTCCGACCAGTAGATCACCGCGGTAAGCCGTCCGGGCACATCCCGGCTCAGCCACACCTCTTTGCGGATGAATCCTTCAAAGGTTGCCAGCCCCTCGGTCCAGATCTCATGATCCAGCTCAATCCAGCGCTCGACCGCTTCGCTCTGGGTCTCAATTACCAGCTGCTCGATGACAGCCGGCTTATTCAGTCTGTGCAGTACCACCCGGTCCCTCCTTGAAGATTCGATAGACGTACCACGCGCTCTTCTGCGCCTCTCATCCCTTCACGGCACCCTCAACGATACCGCGCAGGAAGTACTTTCTTGCAGCCAGGAAGAGGATAATGGCCGGCACCATGATAACCACACAGGCTGCGGCGAGCAGCTCATCCTGATTGCCCTCGAGGGCATGCTGAAAATCGTAGAGCCCGACGGTGGCCATCTTCATGTTTGTCTTGGTAATCATGATCAGGGGGGTGAAGAAGTTGTTCCAGCTGTAAACGAAGTTGATCAGCAGGGTGGCGAACAGTCCCGGCGAGGCGATCGGGAAGATAACGTGGATAAACCCCTGCACCGGGGTAGCGCCGTCGATGAAGGCAGCCTCCTCCAGCACGCGCGGAATGCTCTCAAAAAAACCCTTGAGGATGAAGACCGCCAGGGGAACCCCGAAGGAGCCGAAGATGAGTATCATCAGCCCGTAGGTGTTCAGCAGCTTCAGGTCGCTCGCTATCTTGTAGAGCGGTACCATATTGGTCAGCTGCGGGAGCATCATAATAACGAACATGAACCCGAAAAACACCCCCCGTCCGCGAAAGCTCATTCTCGCCAGCGCATACGCCATCATGGCTGAAACGGTCATGCTCAGCAGGGCTCCCGCAGAAGCATAGATGACGCTGTTGACGATATAGCGGCCGAACAGCCCATGGTCAAAAAGCCGAATATAGTGTTCACCGGTGAACGTCTCGGGGATGACCCGCAGTATCCCGGTCTTAGGCGGGGCGAGGGATATCATAAGCGAATAGAAGACCGGAAAGATCATGATGAGACAGGTGATGATGAGTATCAGGTGAAAGAACCGGTTAACCTGCTTTTTCGTCATACCTGTCCCCCTACGCCGCCAGGGCATTCTCGCGGCCGAGAAACCGCAGATAGACTGCCGCAAGCAGAGCGTTGAGCACCAGCAGCAGTACCGAAAGCGAAGCGCCGTAACCGAGGTTGAAGTACTGAATCGCCTCCCGGTACATATAAAGGCTCAGCACCTCGGTCGATCTGCCCGGTCCGCCGTCAGTGATGGCGAGGAACATCCCCACGTTGTTCACTGCCTGGATTGTCAGGAAAGAGACAGTCACGATGAGCGTGGGAAACAGCAGGGGCCATGTGATGCAGCGAAACTGCATAAATCCGACAGCGCCGTCAACATTTGCCGCCTCATAGACATCCCGCGGTATGGTCTGAAGACCTGCCAGCAGGAGCAGCATGCCGAAGGAGATCGAACGCCAGATGGTGGCTGCCGTAACAACACCCATAGCCCCGCCGGGGGTGGTAATAATCGTCACATTATCAAACAGGGGCCCGAGCAGGTTCTGCAGTACGCCGTAGTCTCGGTAGAAAAACCAGCGCCATACCACCCCGGAGGTAATTTCCGAGAGCACCCAGGGGAGAAAGATGACGGTCATGTAGAGCCCGCTGAGGGCAATGCCTGAGTTGAGCATCAGGGCTGCGAGCAGGGCGATGACGACCGTTATGGCCACGAAGAAGACAAGAAATACCAGCGTAGCCTTGAGGCTTTCAAAGAAGTAGGGCGAGGTAAGCAGGATGGCGTAGTTGCGCAGACCCACAAACTGCGTCTGTCCGCTGCGAAAGCGGGTCATGGAGAGATAGAAGCTGTAGAGGGTGGGATACACGCTGACCGAGGCAACCAGCAGCACGGCCGGAAGACAGAGCAGATATGGATAGATTGAGTTTCGATCCAGTTTCTTTTTCATAACTGTCAGGTATCCTTGCAGGCAGTCTGCCGGCGCACGGGTTCTGTATGCCCGTACGCACGGCAGCTGTTCGGGTCGCCCGGAGGAGATCCGGAAAGGCCGGCCTCCTCCTGACCCGTCGTTTTTACCAGTAAAGCCTCAGCATCTGGGTTTCCACATCTTTCAGCGTGCTCATGATATCCATACGGGGATTGATGATCAGTTCCTGCAGGGCTGTTGCCAATGCATCGGTGCACTCGTTGTAGTAGGGGCTTGTTTCGGATATATGCCCGTAGGTGAAGAGGTTGTGCGCCGTGTCGACATAGAAGTCATTGCTGAACATCTCATCCTCCTGGGCTGTCGCGGTTGTCGGCATGCCGAACTGCGAATTTGCCCAGCCCGCCAGGCGCTTGCTGTCCTTGACGAAGTAGTCGATGAAGGCTATCGCGTTGTCCGCATTCTTTGCACCTTTGGGAACCGCGAAGGTCTCGCTGTTGGCAAATACATATCCCTGCTCTCCGAAGGAGGGCGGCGGCGCTATCGTCACTTCACCCCGGTCATACCGCTCCTGCAGCCCGTCCATGTAGAGGAATGACCAGGAACCGCCCCGGACTGCTCCCGCATTCCCTGAGGTGAAGGGAATTTCGGATGCGGTCCAGTCACCGGTGAAGGCAGCCTCAGGCATATAGCCCCGGGTGAACATCTCACGAACCCACTCGACCACTTCCACATTCTCCGCGGTTGCCCAAGCCGGCTTTCCCTCATCATCGAACAGGCGGCCGCCGTTGGACCAGAACAGAGGCGCATAGCCCTGCACTACCGCCGCTCCGCCGGAACCCTTACCCATAAACCCGGTAAGCGCATACTTGCCCTCCCGCTTCAGGCGGGCGCCTTCAGCCAGCCATTGCTCGGCTGATTCCGGAAGTCCGTTGGGAAAGCTCGGCAGGTCGAAGTAGAAGTTGCCGCCCGAGATGAACAGGCCGACAGCATAGCGGCTGTTGCCGACTTCAAACATATCCTTCTCAAACTGATCAAGCTCATCGTACCAGCTCAGTCTGCTTACCGGACCCATGATATCAAGCAGCGCTCCGGCATTGATCCATCCCGGCACGTTCTCCGCGGCTCCCTGCACCACATCGGGCATGTCTCCGCCGGAACGGGCTACAAGAGTCACCTTGTTGTCCATCTGGTCCCAGGCTACCTGCTCATAGACAACGGTAATGCCCGTATCCTCCTGAAATCCTGCAATGGCCTCAGCCATAAAGACCGCCCGCGGGTCCCCCGTATCGGTCAGGTCATAGAATCCCCAGAACTCGACCTGCTGCTCGGCAGACTCCTCCTGAGCTGCCGCCCAGAGGGCTGGGACCGACAGTGCGAACACCATCAGTACGGCTAAGGCAAATCCTTTCCTTTTCATGCGTTTCTCCTCTTTTTGTCGTTTGCAGTCCCGGAAGGCTGCTGCGCTGCCCGACTTTCGCCGCGGGAAGATCGGCTGTTGAACCACCATATGTTCTCGCGAACATATTAGATTCTACCACCGGCCCACTGTGCTGTCAAGGATTTTTTTATCTTTACCCCGCTGGCGCTTTACCCCGCTGGCATTCCTCTGATTTCTCAATGAGAAACAGTTTCTGCACCCTGTATATACAGGAACGGCACGCACAGAAAAGCAGCCGAGGCTAGGAAAAGCGGTTTCATGGTGAACGGAAATGTTCTCGGGAACATGACAAGAACAGACTGCACTAAGCGACAGGTCAGCGCAGCATCAGCATCTCTGCCGTCTCAGCCGCCCTGCCGGCGAGGGCGTGAATCCGCTGCGCATCACCCGGCTCCTCCCCCCGGGGATTATTGTCGGTATCAGATATGGTGACCATGCCGACATATTCAGCGTTTATATCGCCGAACACGTTTGAGAGAATCAGTTCGGCGCCGTCAAACTGGCGGCTGAACGCCGGGGCTCCTCCGCACAGCAGGGATACACCGCATTTCTTTTTATAGGTGTGCCGGTCCTTGCGCAGAGAAGCAGCCCAGTAGACCTGGAATCGGTCGATGACCATCTTAAGCGGGGCGGGAATCGAGTGAAAGTAGATAGGTGAGGCAAATATGATGATATCAGCGGCATCAACTGCGGCATAAATCTCCTGCATACCGTCGCGTACAGCGCAGGCCGGTTTCTTCCAGCAGCTCCTGCAGTCTATGCAGGGGGAGACTGCCGCTTTATACGCGCGGATGATCTGCTTGCGGCCCTGCAGGCTGTCAAGCACCTGGTCAATCATCCAGGTGGTCGTACCGTTTCGGCGGGGAGAGCCGTTGAAGACCAGAATACGAGCCTCTTCAGGAACCTCACTAGCCATATATGCCGCCTTTGACAGCGCTTACCGGAAACGTACGCATACACAGACTGGCGAACCGGCTCTGTCTGAAACCATGTTACAGCTGTCATCACTAAGCATACCAGCAAACCCTCCCCGCAACAAGCCTTATCCTTCAGCCGATGCTGCCCATATACCCTGCCGGGGTACGCTGGTGGACCCACCTGTGACGGAAATAAAAGAAGCTCGGGCTGTGCATGTGGATGGAGAGCATCTCGGTATGGGGGTGTTCCCGGGAGGTGAAGGCAGGCAGGGCTCCGCCAAGCCCTACTCCGCTGCCTCCAACGTAAACGCAGGAGTAATTGAGAGAAATCTCATCGACGAGACCGTCACGCAGCAGGCTGTGCAGGTAGGAGGGCGATTCCACCAGCGCCCGCTCTACCCCCATGAGGGTGAGTATCCGCATCACCGCTGCTGATGCGGGTGTTCTGCCCTCCCCGGTTACGATGACCGGGATTTTTTTCCCGGCAAAGCGGGAATACTCCTCGATTACCCGCTCCCTGTCGATCTCCTGCACGTTCCGGTAGGGCCCGACGGTATAACTGTCCGCTTTCAGTCCCGCCTGAATACGGGCAAGCCCCTCGGGAGAGGTATTGAAGAGCACCGGCTGGTTTTTAATCAGAGTGTCGCTGAAAGGGATATCGCTGCCGTCAAGCGAGCAGATAATCACCAGAGGGGCACGGGGCATACCGAGGGCCGCGCGTCGATCTTCAAGTTCCTGGTCAAAAATGCAGACGAGCCCGTCCGGCTCCTTCTGCATCGTGCCGGCTCCGATAAAAATAGCATCGGCATTCGCCCGCATGAGATTGAGAATCCAGAAATCGGCGACTGCGCCGTCGGGATCAAGGGCGTTGGACTGAGCTATGACCGGACCAGCCGGATTGTCCAGATAGGCGATTTTTCCATCGATGGAGGTGACAAACGAGGCCATGGTGTAGACCCGCTCCCGTGGTACGGCGGGAAAGCCGAGCTCTCCGAAGACTGCCTTCGAGGAGGGGGTCTGCACCGGAGCCGGAATGAAGGAACCCGCATCAGGGTGTTCAAAGACTTTTGTGAGCGCTATGCGGCGGTAATCGTAGGATATCTTGGGAAATTCACTGATCATGAGCTTTGCTCCTCTTACGTGTTTGTCAGTATCCTGAACGTCTCATCTGTATCTATGTTGTTTCTCATAGCGATATCGAACCCGACATAGGTGTGCTCCCGGCGGGGAGTCTTCCTGCTGAGCAGATAGATGCACATATATTTGCCGCTCAGATACCCCTGCAGATAGGGGCGGTCGTGAAGCGTCATGGCAATCCGCCCCTCCCTGACATGCTCCTTGATCTCATCGTTAAGGTCGTTTCCCACAATCTTGACGTCGCTTCTCCCGCTGTCCTTCAGAGCCCGGGCGAGGTAGGTGACCTCGGTATTGGTATAGAGTCCGTCGAGGTCCTCGTATTCACGCAGGATGGCGGAAGCCGCATCGTAGGATTCCTCAATCCGCTGCAGATACCGGTTCTCGACAATCTGTACAGCCATATTCTTTTCAATTTCGGTTATAAATCCCCGAAACCGCCGGTAGAGGGCTTCAAACTGATTGAAGGCGTTGATGACAGCTATCTTTCCCCGTCCCCCGATCAGATGCATCATCAGCTCTGCAGCAAGGGCTCCGCACTCGAAGGGGTTGGAACCGACGTAGAAGAGG
>CAYSRK010000379.1:0-3555 GCA_964433385.1 uncultured Spirochaetales bacterium | reverse complement strand
CGCTTTCCGATCTGGATTCAGCGGGGCGTGAGGTGCTGATCGAGGAGTGTGAGCTTAAGCGCGGCGGGCTCTCCTATACAATTGACACAGTAGACTACCTGTACGAAACCTATGCAGTCCTGGGCAATATCGGGGTTGTTATCGGGGATGATCTCGTGCCAGGTCTGTATAGCTGGCACAGGTGGGCTGAGCTGAAGGAGAAGGTGCTCTTTATTATTCTCTCGCGGAACAAGGGATTGCCTGAAGCTGTGCCGCCCCCCGGATGCAGCTGCGTTGAACTGAAGAATCCAGTCGTTGAGCTGTCTTCGAGCAGGATCAGGAATATTGTTGCTCGCGGAGGAAGTGCGGAGGGAATGGTCCCTGATGAAGTCGCAGAATATATTAGAAGAAACAGATTATATCTGGCTTGAGACAGCAGTCCGCAGCCGGCTCAGTGAGGCGCGTGTAATCCATTCAGCTGCCGCAGCTGCCGTTTCATCCCGGCTTGCCTTTCGCTTCGGTCTGAACGAGCTCTACGCCCGTATCTGCGCAATCTGGCATGATGCCGCGCGGGAGACGCACCCCGATGCGATACTCCGTACGGTACTTGACGACGGTCGTTTTACTCCCGAGCAGGTTGAACTGGAGCAGCCGATGCTTCTGCACGGGGCAGCCGCTGCGATTGAGCTTGCCGAAATAATACCTGGTGTTCCCCCGGAAATTCTGTATGCAGTACGCTGGCACACGCTCGGTTCTCCCGCGATGGGTTCTTTAGGGTATGTCCTCTATATTGCCGATTATATTGAAGAGGGCAGAAGTCATATCAGTGCCGAAGAAAAAGTACGGATTGAACAGCTCCCGCGGTTAGAAGATATGATGCTGACCATCCTTGAAGGTTCCCTGACCTATCTGGCTGAAAAACGTAAGAAAGTTGCCCGCTCTACCGAAGAACTTCGCAGGATGCTAGAAAGGGAGAGCATCCCATGAACAGAAGACGGGCGGGTTTGGTTTCAGTGACCACCTGGATGCTGCTGACAGCCTTCATTGCATGCGGTTGTACCGTTTCCACCCGGGAACAGGGAGCAGTACTGCTTCTTATCCTCGGTTATCCTACAAAATCATCAGATTCAGTCAGCGGAGCTGCAGTCATTACGGACAGCCGTATGAACACTGCAGCGGTAGTGCCGCTGACTGTAAGCGGCACTGCCGCTGCTGAATCTCCTGTCAGCAGAACTGCTGAGATCCTTAAGTTGAAGCCAAACTATTCACTTGCAGCCGCAGGTGATGAGGCTGTAAATCTGCTCGAGATTTTCAGAGTCCTTGAGGGTGAACAGGGGAGGATTGAAGGGGAGCACGCGGCTTCGGAGTTTTCGGGTATTCTGTACCGCAATGCCGCACTTTTTCTGGAGGATGTAGTGTACTCCCATATCCGGGCGGCTACAGGCAGAGAGGTTCCTGAATCGTTTGTCAAGGAGCTTCTGCGGGGAGCAGCATCAGGCGAGCTGGAATTGAGAGTCATGCAGGAACTGCGGATTGACATTACTGCACGAAAGAGTTATCTCTATGAAAGTGAATATTTGGCCCAGCTTCACAGGGCTGTCGCCGACTGACCTGCGCGGAGACCTTGAGGGACCTGCTGTCGGCGAAAAGTACAGGTAAGGATGAGAAACGGATTGGAATGATAGGTGATACACTGGAAGAAGTTCATGATATAGCAGTGAGAACTGCGGGGCTGATTGAAGAGCACAAAGGCATTGACACAGTACTAATCGACGTTTCCCAAATCAGCAGCTGGACAAGGTACTTCATTATCGCGACGGTTATGAGCTCCGGGCATTTGCGCGGTCTGGTGAAGGAGCTGCGGGCGTTTCTCACGGATCAGTCCGTAGAGATCTATCACAAGCACAAGCAGCTCGACGATAACGGATGGGAGCTTCTTGACTGCGGCGATATCGTTGTCCACCTCATGTCCGAGGATAAGCGACGCTTCTATGAGCTCGACAAACTCTGGCATCAGGGTAAGTTTATCGAGCTTGACTCCATTCAAGCCCTGCAGGAAAGACCGTAGGGATCGGTTTCGAGCTTACAAGCCCAAGCTGTAAGCCCGGGTTCTCATCAGAATCTCAGTTGTCATCCTCTAGTTCGTCACCCTCTATATGGAATCCCTCTTCCCCTAGGTGCTCTTCGTCGTACTCGTCCTCTTCCTCATCGGTGAAGCCGCTGTCAAAGTCCTCTTCGAGCATATCTTCGTCAAGAAAATCTTCATCAAACAGCGGTCTGTCATCTTCATCATCATCCAAGTCGCTGTCATAGTCGTCTTCAAAATCATCATCTATGAAGTCGTCGAGGAAAGAGTCATCATCATCGTATCGGCCCATTGCAATCCCCCTTGTGTATTCATGTTTACCAGCTGCAGTATCTCTCAGATACTCATACAGTATGTCATCGGTGCAGACTCTGTCAATATTTTTTCTCCATGATGATGTTGAATCTGAGAGGTGAGCCGCTTGTCCTCAGGTGATAAATTGACACGATGGCTGTTAGCAGGTATCGTACGAGCATGATGGGAGAATTTGTACTGCAGCCGCCTGCTAAAATCAATCTGCACTTGAAGATACTTGAAAGGGGTGCTGACGGGTATCACTCACTGATTTCGGTATTTCAGAAAATTGCCCTGTTTGACTCGATAAGGGTGAAGCTTCATCCATCCGATTCCTTTCAGTGCGCTATTTCCGGTATGCAGTCGATACCGCTGCAGGATAATTTGCTCTACCGTGCTGCAGAACTCTTCTGCGATATTTTCAAAACAGCTTTCTCAGTGCAAATTTCTTTAAGTAAGCACATTCCCCTGGGAAGCGGTCTGGGCGGGGGTTCGAGTGACGCAGCCTCTCTGCTGAGGCTGCTTTCGAGTCTTTTTCCCTGCAGTGAGCAGGAACTTGCCAATGCTGCTGCGGCGCTCGGCAGCGATATTCCATTCTTCCTCTCTGATGCTCCTGCAGCACTCATTACCGGAAAAGGAGAGAAGGTCAGTCCCCTGTATCCGAAGAAAGACTGTTCGCAGCGGCGGCTGGTACTTGTCTATCCGGGGTTTCCTGTGGACACCGCTACGGCATACCGTGCCCTGGATGAGAGTCGCGGGGAGGGCTGGAGTTCCGGTTTACAGCCGCAGGCTCCGCTCTCCGAATGGGAGCAGCTGCTCGAAGCTGATGTTTCCTCCTGGAACTGGAGAAACGATTTTGAACCGGTTGTCTGCAATGCGAATCCCGTTTACGAGCTGATACGAAAGACCTGCTGGGCTTTCGGTGCCCGTTTTATGGGGCTTACCGGGAGCGGGTCGGCATACTATGCACTGTTTCAAGAGCAGAAGCAGGCTGACAGCGCTGCGGCGGCGTTATCCTCCGGGCTCCCGCGTGAAGCCGCTGTTTTCAGTACGGTACTTCTTCAGCATGAGAAGTGAAGCGGTTTTCCCCTTTTTACTAGGAGTTACGCACCAAACGGCGAGAACTAAAAGACAATCTGAAACGACATAATAGATTAAGCACGATGAAGAATGCAGGATAACCCGAAAAAAACATG
>CAYSRK010000378.1:0-8419 GCA_964433385.1 uncultured Spirochaetales bacterium | reverse complement strand
CCGTTTGTCGGTATCGACCCGATCGTGGTCCAGGATATTAAGCGGATCATCAGGCGGCTCGCCGAGGGCGGTATCGGGGTCCTCATAACCGACCACAATGTCCGTGAAACACTGGAAATAACCGACTACTCCCACATCATAAGCCACGGGGAAATACTCGTTTCCGGAGACAGGGAGACCCTGCTTGCCAACGATCTGGCCCGTTCTATTTACCTTGGAACCGATTTTCAGCTATGATGAGCTTACAGAGCGGTCCTGAGGACCGCTTGCGAGCAAGATATTTCAGCAGGTAGAAACGATGCAGTCCCAGCAATTGGTGTTAGCTCAGAAACAGCAGCTCAAACTCAGCCCCCAGATGTACCAGTCACTTGAGCTCATGACGCTGCCGCTGATGGAACTGCGCGAGAAGATCAGCAATGAGATTGAAAAAAACCCCGCCCTCTCGCTCGAGCCCGAACGGAGCCTCTCTTTTGAGCGGATCGAAGGGAGCCAGGCATCCGAGGGGAGCATCGATCCATTTGAAAACAGCTCAGATGCCGGCTATATCCGAAAATCCAGGGACTACGACCCCGATTCAAAACAGAAGTTTCTCGAAGGTGCCCTCTCCCGGCCCCAGAGCCTGCAGGATTACCTCTTTGAACAGCTGCACCTGCTGCAGCTTGATGAGCAGGAACTCGCCATGGGTGAACTGATCATATCGAATCTGGACAGAAACGGATTCTACCGTATCCCGCCTGAAGAACTGGTCAACGAGGGTGACCTTCCCCTGATGAAGAAGATGATTGCTGAAATCCGGCAGTTTGATCCGCCCGGAGTCTGTGCCGCAGGCTTCGTTGAATCACTTATACTCCAGGCAGAACTCTCCGGAACCGCGCCGAAGGGAACCCGGCAGATCATCTCCGGTTACCTTGAGATGGTGAGACGGGGGAAAATCCCCGATATCGCCCGTGAACTGGGAATGCTCCCCGAAGAGGTTGAGGAGGCTGTACGGTTTATCAGGACGCTCAATCCCTATCCCGGGAGCAGTTTTTCCGACCAGGCTACCCAGTACATTGTCCCCGATCTGATGATCCGGATGGTTGACGGGCAGCTTGTGATGAGGCTGAATGCCGATTCGGTTCCCGTGGTGCGCATCGATCCCGAGTTTGAGAAACTCGCCGGGGAGAACCTTCACGGAGACCGGGAAACCGAGCGCTACATCCAGCAGTCGCTCAAAGATGCGCACTGGCTTATCGGCAGCATCCGCATGCGCAGTTCCACCCTGCAGCGTGTCGGGGCCGCCCTGCTTGCCTACCAGAGGGACTTTTTCCTCCACGGTCCCAAATACCTCAGGCCGCTTACCTTAAGCGTCATCGCCGAGGAGATCGGGGTCCACGAGACGACTGTCTCCCGAATCTCAAATGCCAAGTACATCCAGACCGACTTTGGCATCTTCCCCATCAAGTACTTCTTCACCAACGCTGTGCAGGGAACGGGGGACGACGGGAAGGAAGTTTCGAAAACCGGAGTCAAGGAGATCATCCGTGAGATCGTCAGCGAATATGAAGGAAAGAAACGACTCTCCGATCAGAGGATCTCAGACCTGCTCGCCGAACGCGGCATCACCGTAGCCCGTCGGACAGTCGCCAAATACCGTAAGGAACTGAACATAGACTCCTCGTTTGAGCGCTGACCGGGCATGTGCCTCATGCCTTTCCGGACACTGTCAAGCTGAGCGTTGAATCCTCACTCAAACTCCTGTATCATGGTAAGCTAGGAACAGGAGGAGGGACAGATGGCGAAACGATACGGAATACTGACATCCGGAGGGGATACACCCGGTCTCAATGCGGCAATCCGCTCCATCGGGAAAACCCTGATGCACGTCACCAGCGCAGAACTGATCGGCTTTTACGACGGGTTCAGGGGACTTGCCGAGAACCGCTACGTCCTGCTCAACGACCCGGCGCTGTCAGGCATTCTCATCCGCGGCGGCACGATCCTCGGATCAAGCCGCGATAAGCCGCATCGGATGCCGGTCAACGGAGAGATTGTCGATATGACGCCGGTCATTGCGGAAAATTACCGCAGTCTCGACCTTGAGGGCATCTTCTGTCTTGGCGGCGGCGGGACCCAGAAAAACGCCCTCAGGCTGAAGAAAGCGGGCATGAATGTCATCACCCTCCCGAAAACCATCGATAACGACATCATGGAAACCGACGTCTCCTTCGGATACGATACTGCCCTCTCGATCGCAACCGAAGCAGTCGACCGTCTTCACAGCACCGCCCACAGCCACCATCGCATTATCATTGTTGAGACCATGGGCCACAACGTGGGCTGGCTTGCACTCGGAGCCGGACTTGCCGGCGGGGCCGATGTAATACTGCTGCCTGAGATACCCTACAGCGAAAAGAAGATCGCCGCTGCAATTTCAGAACGGAAGAGACGGGGAAAACGATTCAGCATTGTCGCAATCGCCGAAGGGGCGATGCCTTCTGACCGGTACAGGCAGTTCAGGAAGGAGGTGCTTAAGGAAGTTCCTGCCGACACCCCGCGCGGAACCATAGCCAAGATGATCGCCGTTCACAACGACGAGTACCGCAACAGAAACTCGGCTGTGCTTGCCGAACACCTGGAGCAGCGTACCGGGATGGAGGCCCGCGTGACCATCCTTGGCCACCTGCAGCGGGGCGGTTCTCCCACGGCGTATGACCGTAACCTGGCCACTCTCCTCGGAGCCCGGGCGGTGGATGAGGCGATTGCCGGCAACTGGGGCTGCATGATCGCTGTCAGAGGAAGGAGATTTAAACCGGTTGCCGTAGAAAAGGCGACCCGTGAGAAGAAGTACATACCCCACAACCATCCGATGGTCAGGGCGGCTAAAAATATCGGGATCGACTTCGGAGACTGAGCTTAGAACCACCGCTTTGCGGAGGCTGTGCGCCGATACTGCTCCAGAGGAGCCCACCCGGTCCAGAGAAACTGCGACAGAGTCCGCTGGAGAACGCCGAACGTGATGAATTCAGCCGGTTCCATGCCATTCTCGTCGTATGCCCGGACAAACTCGGGGACGGAGGCAAGTGCCGCTGCTGTCTCATCGGGAAGTCCTGGTTCGTACATCTCCCTCTTCGGCGGATCAGCAGCAAGAATCATCTGCGCAACCCGCCTCTGAAGGGAAAAAACCATATCGGCTCCGGCAAGCTCCGTTACCATCTCGATGCCCCTCAGACCTGCCGGCATGATCTTCGCCTGCAGACCGTACTCGCCAAAGAGCTCGTAGGATCTTCTGCAGACTGCCGTCCCGCTTCTCATGAGTACAGAATCGGGGAGAGCGAGCCTGCTGTCAGCGGCAATGTCCCGGATATATTCACTGAGGCGGTCTCCCTGCTGCACGACAAAGCAAGGTCTCGGGGCTGAACAGCGGGCAGCCCCCCGTTCGTAAGCCCGGGCCGATGCAAGGGCCTGGGATACGGAAAAATTCAACGTGACGCAGACTGCCGTCCCCCGGGCTGAAAGGGCTTCGATAACTGGAAGAGCCGCCTGCACGGCGGGAAGCTTGACTGCAATATTTTCAGCCCATCCTACGTAACGGAGGGCCTGTTCCAGCATGGCCGAGCTGTCTGAACACCGCTCCGGGTTCACCTGGCAGAGGGCATATCCATGCTTTCCTTCAGTCGCCTGGTACAGGGGAAGGAACCGTCGGGCCGCAGCTGTGGTGACGATCCGCAACAGCTGCTCTGCATGAGCCTCAGGCGGATCATCGGGGGAGAGAGCACAGAGGTGCTTCTCCCAGGTTTGCGGGTCCTCGGTGAGACTTCGGTAGACGAGGACGGGATTCGTCGTGACCCCCATCGCCCCGTTTCCGACAGCCGCATCAATTTCACAGAGTATCGCAGAATCGTGCCACCAGGCTGTCGCTGTCTCACCCGCGAGCCATTGCAGATAGTTCACAGGAGCAGGCTCCTAGAACTCCCGCTGCTCATCCTTCTCTCGGGTAACATATGATTTTCCCCACTGCTCCAGCCTCATATCATAGGCCTCGTTCACTCCCTGCGGCGGCACCCCGCCCCAGATAGTCAGAAGCACCAGATCCTCTGTGCCGAGCCGATTGTCAAGCCCGTGATAAACACCCCCGGGGATAAAGATAATATCGCCGGCCGTTACTTCCTTCACCTCCCCGCTGAGCTCAAGCCGACAGGAACCCTTGAGAATGATATAGACCTCGTCATACTCATCCTCCGGTTCTCCGTGCTTGCTCGCAGGAAGCAGCGCCCCGCCTGCCTTCAGAGTTCCCTGGTTGATCTGCAGCTTTTTCGACCCGGAATTGGTATGGTCGAGCAGCATCTTGGAAGTGTACACATCGCTGCACATAAACTCTTTCACTTGCGAAGGCCTGACAATGACAGGTTTACTCATCTGCTGTATCTCCTCTGGAGGTGCTGTATTTCATCCTGTCAGAAATTCCGGGCAAACCCGCAGGTCCAGCCCCCGTCCACGGTAAGCACCGTGCCGGTGATGTAGGATGAGGCATCGTCGGCAAAGAAGAGCACCGCGTGGGAGATATCCTCCGGTACGCCTGCTCTGCCCATCGGGATATGCGAAAGCATGGCTTCCGCCGCCTCTTTGTCGCTGTAGAAAAGTTCGCGGGTACCCTCCACCAGCACAGATCCCGGGGCGACGGCATTGACGGTCACATTGTACTCGGCAAGTTCAACAGCCCAGGCTCGGGTCATCTGGATCACTCCCGCCTTGGCCGCAGCGAAGGCGTGCTGATTGCGCAGGGGAACAATACCGACCACCGAACTGATGTTGATAATCCTTCCATACCGATTCTCCGCCATCATGCGTATGATAGGCTTGCTGCAGTTATAGACCCCATCCAGGTCCACCGCAATGATCCGGTCCCATTCATCATCAAAGAATTCATGCACATACCTGCGTTTGTGCTTGGGGACGTTCACTCCGGCGTTGTTCACCAGGATATCAATTCGGCCGAACCGCTCGGCAGCTGCGCCGGCAGTCTCTTCCATCTGGCTCCGGGAGGAGACGTCAGCCTTGAATACGGCGGTCTTCACCCCAAAGGACTCTGCCTGCTCGACAAGCCTGGATTCGGGGGGAATGTTCACGTCAACAAGGATTACATCAGCCCCGCCTCGGGCGAAATCGAGTACGCAGGCCGTCCCGATCCCGCCGAACGCGCCGGTTATCATAACAGTCTTGCCTTTCAGATCACTCTTCATATCTTGCTGCTCCTCCCTGCTGTCTGATACAGCATACCATTTACAATGTATATTGTCAACAATCTAAACATATACATGAACATAAATCGCTCGGCCCGCGCACGCCTGCCCTGAATAAAGGCCGAAAAGGGAATGTCTGGGATGTTAAGCGGGCTCCAGGTGAGTCAGGAGGCGTGTTTTTTCCGAAGATAGTCTATAACCAGCTCAGCTCCGGAGTTGATGTGCATGCTCAGAAGCTTCTCCAGCGTCTCTACGTCGCCT
This sequence comes from uncultured Spirochaetales bacterium, assembly GCA_964433385.1. Taxonomy (GTDB): domain Bacteria; phylum Spirochaetota; class Spirochaetia; order JABMQR01; family JABMQR01; genus M55B182. The sequence continues at coordinate 2,936 of CAYSRK010000378.1, read as the reverse complement.
TCGAGCATGACCTCCAGAAGCTTCATATGCCGTTCGTCCGTGGATGAGTGCATAATGATCGGGGTCTCGGTGATGACGGGGAACAGCAGGGTCTTGATCTGGTTCTTCAGGTTGTTCCAGATCTCTATCGCCTTGGTGTGGCCGGAGGCCTGCACGATCGTCCCGTGAAATTCCAGGTCATTATCCAGCCATGCGATCCGGTCGACCGGTTTCGTGCCGTAAATCTGATCGAGCTCGGTGATGATCCTGCGCATCTGCGCCTCAGGAACTGCCTGGTTCGCGACTGCGATTCCGGCGCAGAGAGTTTCGACAGCCGCCCGGAGGGAGTAGATCTCTTTCACGTCCTTTTCGGTGAAGTCGACCACCTTCGTATAGCGGTTCTGCTCCTTGATGAGCAGTCCCTCTTTTTCCAGCTGGATGAACGCCTCCCTGATTGACAGGCGACTGATACCGAGCATGTTGGAGAGATCAAGCTCCCTAATCTTCTGACCGTGGGAGAATTCGCCCGAAATAATCTTGTACCTGATAATAGTCGCAGCCTTGGAGGCAAGAGACTCGTAGGCTATCTGCCCCTTTTCATTCACCAGCTGCTTGATATCAGTCATAATCATCTCCCGATCAGAAGTGCGGCGTCGCCGCTTCCTGTCTCTGCTTTGCTTACCTTGGTTGTAATGTCTACATACTATAATATGCCGGAAAAAAAAGCAAACTATTGCAAATTTGTTACGATGTTTTTTCTACATTTTCCGGGACAGTGAAGAAAATAATCTCTCCCTGCGCCGGCATCCGGACCGCATCGGCAAGTCCCAGCTCGGCCATGGCGTCGATAAACCGCTGCGGGTCGCCGCGATGCCGGGGAAACATCCAGAAGTGGCAGGGGATGACGTATTTCGCCTGCAGGTCGCGCGCAAGAAGAGCGGCCTCCTCCGGACTGCAGTTTCCGTACTCGCCGTTGATCGGCACAATCATCACGTCAATGGTTTCCGGCAGGCATGCTTTCATCTCCTCCGGTCGATAAGCGCTGTCTCCGACAATATAGATGGTCAATCCGCTGATTTCCACCAGAAAGCCGATCGCCTCAGGGGCAAGCTCGCCGTGATCGGCGTATACCGCCGTAATCCCCACCCCTTTTGCAGTGATACGCTCCTTCGGGAGCAGTGCGGCTGTCCGGGCAGCCTCTGATCCATCCTCACGAGCTGTTCTGACGCTCACCGGACACCCGATGAGAAAGGTTCCCCCCTGTTTCATGATGACAGGAACCGTCTCAACGTCATAGTGGTCTTCGTGGTGGTGGGTAATGAGCAGAAGATCGGGAAGAAGTTCCTCTGCTGCTGCCGGTGCAGGCATGATCCGCTTAAAATCGGGGCCAAGCTTCTTTTCGACAGAATCGCTCAGATACGGATCAACTGCGATCAGCAGTCCCTTCTCATCCTGGATGAGAAAGCCTGCCTGACCGAGCCACTGTACGCCTATTTTTCCCGCAGGCACTGCGTCCTTGCCCATCAGCTCAAGACTCATCCGGTCACACTCCTTCTCCGACTGGATCAAGCAGTATCTTGAATCCTGTCCGGCTTCTGAACTGATCGAATCCCCTCTTCCAATCCCGAAGGGGATACGTTGTCGATACCAGTGAGGAGAGGTCTATCCGGGAGCCCTCCATCAGACGGAGCGCGGATTCCCAGGAGCTCCGCTTCTGCGCGAAAGAGCCGGTGATGTGCAGCTCCTTGAAGAGCACCTTCTCCATGTCGAGCTCTATCGGCCGGCCAAACAACCCCATCTGCAGATACCTGCCCCGCTTTTTCACCAGATCGAGGCACATGCGGGCGGCAGACGGAGCCCCGGAACATTCAATCACCGTATCGGCTCCGTACCCGCCGCTCAGGCTGCCGATGCATTCTGTCGGGTCCGCCTCCTCAATATTGACTGTCCGCGCCCCGAATGATGCGGCAAGCGCCAGCCGGGCCGCATCTGCCCCGGTACCGAGCATAACGGTGCGGGTGCCGGAGAGCTGCATCAGCTGCAGCATCAGCTGCCCAATGGTACCGGGTCCGGTTATTACAACCAGGTCATCGACCGCTGTTTCAAGGTTATCCTGCACCGCATGGACGCAGCAGGCCAGCGGTTCCGTGATGGCCGCATCCGTAAAGGAAACACCCGCTGGAAGATGATGGACCCGTTCAGCCGGCAGTTTTGTGTACTCGGCGAAACAGCCGTTTCTGCCGAACCCGAGAATCTGGCGGCTGCTGCAGAGGTTGTATAATCCTGAACGGCAGTAGCGGCAGGTCATACAGACCGAGGCGCTCGGTTCCCCGACCACCCGGTCACCCGCAGCAAATTCTCTTACTTCAGACCCGACCGCGGCAACCACTCCGGAAAACTCGTGACCGGCAGCTACCGGGAGATTGATATTCACGTGGGAGTTCCCATCGTAGAGGTGCAGATCCGAGCCGCAGATGCCGGCCTTGACTACCTTGATGAGCACCTCGTGCTCATTGATCTCCGGTACGGGAATCTCTCCCACTTCCATATGGCCGACCCCGAAAGCGGTCTTGATCAGTGCTTTCATCCTGCCCTCAGCTCCTGGTGACGTAGCCGGTGCCGAACCGGTCGGTCAGCGGCTTGCGGAAGCTGTCGGTGAATGCCAGAAGGGAAGAGGTCCCCCCGTCGGCAACAATCGTCTGTCCCACGATGAAGCGCGCCTCATCCGAACTGAGGAACCAGACGAGAGCAGCAATATCCTCCGGCTCGGCAGTAAAACCGGCAGGGATCATCCTCCCCGTCGCTTCAGCGTCGTAGCTCTCGCAGGCTTTCTCGTAATTCTCAACCACCACCGCCCCGGGAGCTACTGCATTGACCCGTATCCCGAGCACGGCAAGCTCAATCGCCAGTGCCCGCGTATAGGCAATGATAGCGCCTTTGGTGCCGGCATAGATCGA
>CAYSRK010000377.1:0-5962 GCA_964433385.1 uncultured Spirochaetales bacterium | reverse complement strand
GACAGGGGCTGCAGGAACGGGTTGCCGCGGCCTTCGAGGCCGCCGGCGTATCAACTATCCGCGGCTTCATAACGTAGCAGTGCCGTCTAACCCCTGATCTGCTCAACCAGCAGATCAACCACGGTAGCAGCGACTACGATGATGAAGAAGATCCGCACAAAGCGGGTGCCGCGGGTCAGCACCAGATGAGAACCGCTCCAGGCTCCCGCCAGCTGTCCGACGGCCATAGCAAGCCCGACAGCCAGTACAATTCTGCCTGAAAAGAGAAATATAGTCAGAGCCGCAGCGTTGCTGGTGAAGTTCATCACCTTCGTAGCGGCGGTTGCCCGCCTGATATTGATCCCCCCGAGTCCCACGAAAGCTATCGTCCAGAAGGAACCGGTCCCGGGTCCGAAAAACCCGTCGTAAAACCCGAGCAGCAGCCCGAAGAGCACCAGAAAGAGACTTCTCCCCATTCTGGGAGCTGAATCCCGCAGTCCGAGATTCGGTGAGATGAGGGTATAGACAAGGAGAGCGGCTAGAAGAACGGGAACAGCTGTCTCAAGGATATCTGCCCGGATACGCTGGATAAGCAACGCTCCGCTTACCGCCCCCGCGGCGGTACAGAGTATGCCGGGAATTAGGGAACGGATACTCACCAGCCCGCTGCTGCGGTAACGCATCATTGCGGTGAACGAACCGAAGGAGGCCTGCAATTTATTGGTAGCTAAAGCGGCATGGGGAGGAAGCCCCACAGCAAGCAGCAGCGGAACGCTGATCAGACCGCCGCCGCCGGCAACCGAATCAATGAGACCGGCAAAAAACGCTCCTGCAGTGAGAATACCGTACTGAAGCACTGTCAGCTCCATGATCTGTTCCTGCAGGGCTTGGTGCATCCCAGCACCTGAGGCTGGCTATACACAGTATGCACAGCTTCTAACGGGAAGCTATTTCCCACTTGCACCGGACCGGCGAGATGATGACATTGTCCTTTTTGAGAACCTTGAAAACCTTATCGACCTCTTTTTTATCCAGGCCTGAGATTTTTTCCACTTCACCGGCGCTTACTGGTTTTCCAGCCTGCCGCATGGCATCAAGCACTGCCTCTCTCGCATCCATAGGGTTCCTCCCAAAACAGTATCGTTACAAGTCGCGCTGCTGGGGCAGGCAGTCGGTTCTCCACCGGCAGTCAAGCTGGTCACAGTGCCCGTCTGCCGCAGTTCCGAAACAGGGAAAATTACCCTCTGCTTCCTGTACGGCCTGAATCAGCTGAGCCTTCACCATCTTACCCGGCTTGATGCCAAGATCCCTTGCTATGTCCTTAATTGCAGCTACAGTCATGGTATACTCCTGGTTATCTGTAGACCCCGCCGGGCGGCGGGGATTGTGTACCGGCAGTATAGTCAATACTGCCCTGCTATGCAACTGCCCCTACACTACCGAGCAGATGATCTCTCGTTGGGAAGTGATAAAGTCCTGAGGAGAACTGAATTTCAGCAGCGCGTCAGCGGTACTCGTTTACCGCCTCACACATGGCGACAATATTTTCAGGCGGAACATCCGCCTGTATGATATGGACCTGGCTGAAAACGTATCCGCCGCCGGGGGCAAGCACCTCAATCTGTCGTCTGACCTCATCCCGAACCTCCTGCGGGGAGGCCTGGGGCAGAATCGATTGGGTATCGATACCTCCGCCCCAGAAGGTCAGTTCACTGCCGTATTTCGCCTTCAGTTCAGCAGGCTCGAGCCCGGGCAGCGTATACTGCACGGGGTTGAGGCAGTCCACCCCTATCTCGATAAAGTCGGAGATGATCGGTTCTACGGCGCCGTCGCAGTGCAGGATGATGTTTGCTTTTCCCCCGCTCGCTTTTTTAATCGCTTCTATGAGCTGCCGGTGCCTCGGCTTGACGAGGGAGCGGTACATCTCAGGAGAGATGAGCATCGAAGACTGGGACCCGAGGTCATCGCCTATCCTGACATACTCCAGTTCCGGCAGGGTGGAAAACACCTGGTTCCACCAGTCGCTCTGCGCCTCAAGCTGACGGTCCATAATATATCCCGCCGCCTCTTCATCGAGAGCGAGGAGCATATAATAGTTGGTGAAACCGCAGAGGTTGAAGCCGAGATCGAACAGCTCGAGACCGAGCGGAAGGTCAGCTATCGGGACTCTCCCCTGGGAGACTATGTGGTCAAACCGTTCCCTCATGCCGGCGGTTCGGGCTTTATTCCTGTAGTCAGGCCATGAAAGCGAAGAAAGCGCGTCAAGGTCAGGCATCGAGTCAAAGACCGGACGGGCAAGTTCAAAGTAGAGCCCCTCCTCCTTGTCGAGCTGCCAGGTTATTCCCCACTCGTCACGATAGTATCGTTTACGCTCATCCTCCGACCAGACCAGATTAGGTCGCGGAGGAACGATCTGCTGGGTATCCACGCGATACTTCGTTAGGATATCATCGTGCAGTACGGCGCTGCGGTGACGGTAGCGTTCAATCTCCACCTCCCGCTCTGCAAATCCGAGATAGTCGAGAAAACTGCGGTATGCAAGATTGTGCATGCTGGAGATCAGATGTCCGCCGAAGTCGAAGGGAAGCATATCAGGCTCCCTGTGGGCAAAGGCGGCTGCAAGACGTTCTCTGCTGTTCATATCTGTCCTATCCCTTTACAGCTCCGGCAGTCATGCCGGTGATAATTCTTTTTGCGGCGGTGAAGGTGAAAATAAAAGCCGGTACCGCGATAATAGTGGCGATAGCGGTGATCTTTCCCCACTCGGTTCCCGCATCGGTAAGGTAGAGGGACACTGCCACCGGCAGCGTCCGGGTATAGCGGTTGGTCAGCACCAGGCTGAGGATGTACTCGTTCCAGGCTATTCTGAAGGTGAAAATGCTCGCAACAGCAACCCCGGGAGCGATAAGGGGAAGGATGATCCGGTAGAAGACCGTTCCGTCATGACAGCCGTCTATGATGGCCGATTCATCGAGAGAATAGGGAATGTCAGCGATAAAAGCCTTGAGCACCCAGATATTGAACGGGAGGTTGAGCGCTATGTAGATGATAACAAGCCCAATGCGGGAATCGGCAAGCCCGATTTTAGACCAGATGACGAACACGGGTACGACCAGAATTACCGGCGGAATCATCCGCAGCAGCAGCGTAATGATGACGATAAGCTTCTTGCCCTTGTAGCGGTAGCGGGCTATCGAGTATCCGGCGAGCGCTCCGATGAGGACGCTGAAAAACGTAGTAGAAAGGGCGACGATCACGCTGTTGATAAAATAGCGGCCGAAGTTGTTCGATACGAATATGCTCCGGTAGTTGTCAAAAGTGGGGGTAAAAAACCAGTTGGGGGGTATGGCGAATGCGTCGACGTCATACTTCAGTGAGGTGCTGATCATCTCGTAGATGGGGTAGAGGCTGACCACCGCTGCCAGGGTGATACCCGCCAGCAGTAATGCGGTCGTTGTTTTTTTTCTCGTACTTCGTTTCATCATGCCGTCACCCTCCTACAACTCTTCATCTTTGAGACTCTGGGTTATGAATACTATCGAAAGTATCGTGATAATCAGGAGCAGTACGACTGCCAGAGCGGAAGCCTTGCCGAGCCGCTGGTCAACAAAGGCTGTCTTGTAGAGGTGCAGCGGCAGGATCTCCGTCGATACTCCCGGTCCGCCGTTGGTCATGATCAGCATAACCACCAGTCCCCGGAATGCGTCGATAAGCCGCAGCACCGCTGTGATGGAGATGACATTGGCCAGGACCGGTATCTTGATATGGACCAGGTTCTGAATATAGTTTGCCCCGTCAACCTTCGAGGCATCCACCAGGTCCTTGGGGACCCCCTGCAGACCTGCGAGAATAAGCAGGAACACAAAGGGCGTCCACTGCCAGACATCGGTTATGATGATCGAGGCAAGCGCCATCCGCGGATCGGAGAGCCAGCCTACCGGCGCTATCCCGAGCTGGCTGAGAAAATAGTTGATTTTCCCGTAGGAGGGGTTGTACATAAACTTCCAGATGACGCCGACTACTACCGGGGCGATCATGACCGGAAGAATGAAGATGGTCCTGAACAGGCGCAGACCCGGTATCCCGCCCTCCATTGCGAGGGCTAAGATGGTGCCGATGAGAAGCTCAAGGACTACTACCGAGAAGGTGAAGATCAGCGTTACCCTGATGCTGGTCCAGAACGACTCACTGGCGAAAATCTCGGTAAAGTTGCGCAGTCCGACAAAAACCGGTTCTTTATTGATGTTTCTGATCGACCACTCGAAGAAACTCAGCCGTATACCGGAGAATACGGGCAGAACCAGCACCGCAACTAGAATAGCGAATGAAGGTAATATGAAGAGGTACGGGCTTTTATTGAATGTCTTGCCCCTGATCGTGCTCATAGGTGACCTCCTGCTCCGGTATGGTACGGAGTAGATTGCGCTTCATGCCGTACTGCAGAAGCAGAACGGGAGACCAGTCGGTCTCCAGCCGTCTTCGGGGATACTGCAGCAGCGTCAACAGATTATCAGGGTCCGTTATCCCTGCAGCAGAATAACGGATCCTGACAATCCCACTGGCCAGCACCTGCTCGGATAAGTTATACGTTCGTCAGCCCCTAGAGAGCTGACGAACGTATTCATGTACCTATTACTTGATATAGCCGTAGCGGACCATAAGGTTTCTGATCGGTTCCACCAGTTCATCCATAGCCTGCTGGGGTTCTTTCTCCCCGGTAAGCACCTGGTTGATGGCTATGCCGAGCATGTTGTTGATCTCGCCCCACTCGGGGATGATCGGCCGCCAGTCGGGATTGACATGGGGAAGCTGATCGGAAAGAACAGCAAAGTCAGGGTACTTCGCCTGGAGCGCAGGATCGGAGACAGAGGACATCCTGAAGGGAGCTCCGCCGTTCTCAATAACCTTCCGTTCGGTCTCCTTGCTGGTCATCCACTGCATGAAGAGGAACGCAGGCTCAGGGTTCTGCGCATTGGCGGGAATAGCCAGACCGAACCCGCCGGACTCACTGAGCCGGTTTTCCTTTATCGGGTGCAGCGCATAACCGAGCTTATCATAGACTGTGGACTGCTGGGGATCACGGGCTTTTCCGGCAAATACGCTCGCATCGAGATAAATTGCCGCATCACCCTGAAGGAAGGCCTGAAATTGTCCGTCCTGGTCAAAGCTCGTCATACCCGGAGGTCCGTACTGGAACATATCCCGGAGCCAGGTGAGGGAGGCTACTGCTTCACGGGAGTTGAAAGCCGGTTCCCAGTTCTCATCAAACACGGAGGCGCCGAACGGAGATGCATGAAGCAGCCATGCGGCAGTCGCCTGATGCCCGGAAGCGCCGCGGCTGGTGAAGCCGTGAACACCAGGGACATTCTCTTCGATAAACTTCGCCGCAGCCATCAGTTCATCATAGTTGTCGGGGACCTTGATGTCGTACTCATCAAAGATATCCTGTCTGTAGATAAGAATACTTGTCTCAGCACCGAAGGGAATACCGTAGAGAGTCGCCCCTTCACCGCCGAGGTAGATCTTGTCGCCGCCGACATACCCGGTGTTCTCCACATAAGCCGGAACGAGGTCTTCAAATTCGTAGTCGGGGTATGCAAGACTGCTGTTTTCAAAGAACGGCTCAAGCGGTAGAAGCAGGTCTGCTTCAGCATACTCAGTTTTCCACATGACAACCATGGAAATAATATCATAATCTCCGCGCGGCTTGCTCATTTCAAGAACCTGCTTGTCGTGCATACGGATATACTGCAGCAGATCAACTTCGACATCGATACCGGTCAGCTCCTCGAATTCAGGGATCAGCGGCATCAGCGCGTTGTACGTTACATGGTTCGGGAAACACGCAACAATTGATTCACCCTCGAACTGTCTCCAGTCAAACTCTCCGCCGGCAGCCGCTGAAGCCGCCGGGGCAGCCGCATCACCGCCGCCCTGGGCTGCGACAAATGACAGGACCATGAGAAATGCCATCGACAGCATC
>CAYSRK010000376.1:0-3206 GCA_964433385.1 uncultured Spirochaetales bacterium | reverse complement strand
CTGGTGCCCGGGGATATCATGCTGTTTGATGCCGGAACAATTCTTTCGGCTGACGGGCGCCTGATAAGTTCAGGAAGCCTGAAAATTGATGAATCTCCGCTGACCGGGGAATCGGTGCCGGTTGAAAAGCGTCCTGACTGCATCTGTGAGGAGAACGCCGCCTTAGGGGATCGCATTAACATGGTCTACTCAGGCTGTACGGTAACCTACGGCCGGGGAACGGCGGTAGTTACCGCAACCGGTATGCGCACCCGGATGGGGTCAATCGCTGAACTGCTGGAGCAGACCCCTGATACCCGTACCCCCCTGCAGGAGAGACTTGCCCGTCTGGGAAAGGTACTGGCAGTTATTGCGTTGGCGGCCTGTGCCGCCGTTCTGGGAGTCGGACTGCTCAACTCGCTTCCATTCCGTGAGATGTTCATGATATCGGTCTCTCTGGCAGTTTCAGCTATCCCGGAGGGACTTCCTGCGATAGTGACCGTGGTGCTTGCTCTCGGGGTGCAGCGGATGGCGAAAAGAAACGCCGTTATCCGCAGCCTGCCGGCTGTGGAGACGCTCGGCAGCGCGTCAGTCATATGCTCGGATAAAACCGGTACCCTGACAGAAAACCGGATGACGCTGGTCTCAGTCTACACCGACGGGGCCGACACGCTTGAACCGGTAGGGGAGACCGGCAGTGAAACGGCGCAGCAGCTGCTCAGATTCGGAACCCTCTGCAGTGATGCATCCGTGACATCTGTCGATGGAGGGGAGATCTCTGTGGGAGATCCGACTGAAACGGCTATAGTTTCTGCCGCCCTGCGTGCCGGGATTGTGAAGGAGCAGATAGAGCAGGAGAGTCCGAGAGCTGCAGAAATTCCCTTTGATTCGGACCGGAAGATGATGAGCGTTATCGTCAGGATGGAGGGAAGGTTTCTGCTGATCGTCAAAGGCGCCTTTGATGCCGTCTCCCCCCGATGTATAGCCGGTGATCTCAAGGCTGCTGCCGGCATGAACGGCCGGATGGCTGAAGATGCCTTGAGAGTTCTTGCCGTGGCGATCAGGTGGATGGAGGTGCTCCCTGGGGAGCCGATTTCCGCAGAGCTTGAATGGGGGCTCGAGTTTATCGGTCTCCTCGGCATGATAGACCCGCCCCGGAAGGAAGCAGCTGAGGCAGTTTCTCTCTGCCGCTCTGCCGGTATTCGGGCCGTTATGATAACCGGCGATCACAAGCTTACCGCCTCGGCGATAGCCGGGCGTATCGGTATGCTGAGAGAGGGGGATGAGGCCGTTACCGGAGGAGAGCTTCACACAATAAGTGATGAGGAGCTTGCTCAGCGGGTGGAACGTATTGCCGTATACGCCCGGGTTTCTCCCGAGGACAAAATCAGGATCGTGAAGGCATGGCAGCAACGGGGGATGGTGGTCGCCATGACCGGTGACGGGGTCAATGATGCGCCGGCTCTCAGACAGGCTGATATCGGGTGCGCGATGGGTATAACCGGTACCGATGCAGCCAAGGGGGCTGCCGACATGACCCTCTCAGACGACAATTTCGCAACGATTGTCGAGGCGGTACGGGAGGGGAGGACGATGTACGACAACATCAGAAAGGTCGTCGGCTTTCTTCTCGGCACCAACATCGGGGAGCTTCTCACCGTTTTCTGCGCCATGCTGATCTGGCATACCTCCGTGCTGCTCTCAATGCAGCTGCTCTGGATCAATCTGGTTACCGACAGTTTTCCTGCAATGGCGCTGGGGCTGGAATCTGCTGACAGGGATATCATGATGCGCAGTCCTCGCCCGAAGGATGAGGGGCTGTTTGCCCACGGTTTCGGGCTGCAGATTCTTCTGCAGGGAGTACTGTTCGCTCTCCTTACGCTGACCGCCTATCATGTCGGTCGCATGGTCGGTGAGACCGAGGAATCAGGGCGTACCATGGCCTTTCTTGTCCTGGCGCTTTCTCAGGTATTTCACTCCTTCAACATGCGCAGCCTGCGCTCCATTGCTGCTGTGGGACCCTTCTCCAACCGGGCACTGAACAAGGCAGTACTGGTCTCTCTCCTGCTGATAGCACTGGTAACATTGCTGCCGCCTGCGGCTTCCGCCTTCGGCATGGTCATCCTGCCCCTCTACGCCTATGCTGCCGCACTGGGCATGGCGCTGGTGCCGATAGCTGTGCTTGAGGCGGTTAAGGCTGCCGGACTGATCACTCCCCGAACAATGAAAGCAGCCGGATGACAAAAAAGGGATACGGCGCATGGAACATATGCCGTATCCCGTCCTGCAGAAATGCAGGTCACCAGCCCGCGGCCTTACCGGTCGTCAGAAAATATTGGCGGACCTGCCCCAGTCGTAGTGGTTCTGCTCCAGTTCTTCCCTTGTCGGCATTGAGAATATGATTACTCCGTCTCCTGAAGCGGCATAGACGCCGGTATCGATGATCTGATAGGTGAAACTGCTGCTGAAGGAACGGTCGACGGTTTTTGTCAGCTTTTTGCCCTTCTGGGCCTTCACGTCAGCAATACAGCTTCTCATATGCTCCAGGTTCCTGTCGTACATCGCTCCTACATTCCCGCTGTTCTCATAATCGTCAAAGTCGATCAGCCGGACATCGGCGAAGATCAGGGCGGGAATCATGACCTTATCGTTGCTGCTGATCATGTATTCCCCGAACTGCTGCGGGTTGAGCGAGCTTACCACCAGGGGGCTGACCGGGCAGAGTTCCTGATAGAGGGCATAGCCCTTCCAGTTTCCGGGAACCTTGCTCTTGCTCTTGTAGAGCTGAAGGGTACGTCCGTCCTTGGTCACCAGATACATGCTTTTCATCGCCGAATGGGGGACATGCTCGAGCACCCGGTAGATGGAGAGATAGAGTGAATGTTTCGGCTGGCCGTCATCGTGGGACACACAGCGCTCACGGGCAAACTCCCAGTCGAACGGGGAATCAAAACCGCCTTCAACTTCGATAAACATCAGCTGCTCGGCAGATCCTTTGTGCGAGCCGGTAGCCATATACGATCCGAATGTCTGCGGATCAAGTTCCGATGCGATCAGCGCTTCCATCGGAAATACGGTAAGGTAAAACCTAATCATTTACATCCTCCTGAAATCTGCCGCCGGCAGGGTGCGGAAACCGCGTAAGCTGCAAGTTTTCCGTTCCTGCCGGGCAGGCGCTTCTCCCTACTGGAAGAGCGAGAACAAGTTGAATTTTGAGAAAATCGATA
>CAYSRK010000375.1:0-2108 GCA_964433385.1 uncultured Spirochaetales bacterium | reverse complement strand
CCACAGCACCCCGATTCCGAGAAATTTGTCTCCGGATGCATTTACCACGTAGATCTTGAGCTTCAGCTCCATGCCTCTCCGGCCGCCTGATAGAGGCTCCGATACAGGTCTTCGATATCTTCGATATCGACGCTGGAATAGGCGATTCTCAGGTACTCTTCCCCGATCGATATCGTCCCGATACCGTAATTCTGCAGCAGGCGGACCCGCAGGGCTTCAGCGCTGCCTGCGCAGCGGAAGGCCATGAAGTAGCCTGAATTGAAGGGCAGCGGGCTCAGCAGCGTATTCCCGGTGTAGGAGGCAAGCACCTCTCTCACCTTCCTGTAGCGGGCAGAGAGCATCTGAAAGGCAGCTTCCTTCTCGGATGCGTAGCTGCCGCTCTCCATCCCCTTGAGCAGCAGGGTCTGGGCCGGGCGGCTGCAGTTGGAGACCGATGATCTGATCGCGCCCATGGTCTTCTTCACCAGGGCATCGTACTGCTCAGCGCTCATTCCCTTCGCCCCGAAGGTCAGGAAACCGATGCGGAAGCCCCAGACAAGCTCCTCCTTCGTGGCAGCATCCCCCTTGACCGCCAGCAGGTTCTCGTGGGCGCCGCTCAGATAGGCAAAGAGCGACTCGCGGCAGGTATCCTGCTCGTAGAAGAGTCCGAAGTAGGCGTCATCGGTCATCACCAGTAGCTTGCGCCCCGACTCCGCCTCCTCCTTCAGCAGGCGGGCAAGCTGTTCAGCTTCCTCCTGCGTGGGGGAGTATCCGGTGGGGTTGTTGGGAAAGTTGACGATCAGCATCACCTTGGGGCCGGAAACAGAGGCGATCGTCTGTTTGAGGGCCTCGAGGTTCATCCTCCCGCTGGAATTGAAGAAAGGAAAGGTGACAATGCGGGCCTTTCTGCGCACCTCAAAGATCAGGCGGTAGTTTCCCCAGAACATGTCGGGGATAATGACCGTATCCCCCTCATCGAGAAACAGTTCGGCAGTGACGGCAACCCCATGGGTAAGTCCGGCAGTAACAACCGGCAGCGAAAAGTGTGAGCCGGCGAGGGAGGGATTCTTGCGGAGCATCTCCTCCTTCCAGATCGCCCTCAGTCTCGGATCTCCCGCTGTCGGGGCGTACGGGAAGACGCTTCTGCTGTCAAGGGAGGGCAGCTCCTGCAGAATTGACTCAAGGTGAAGCGGAGAGCCATGGCTGGTCGCCATCCCGACCGTTGCATTGTAGCGGGTCGCCTTCTCCCCTGCCTCAGCCGACTGGGCTACAATTCCCTTTGGAAAAAACATCTCCCTGCCGAGCTGGGAAAGCAGTGCATCGGCGGCGCTGCCGCTGAGTATTCCATTGAGCTCCTGTGCTATCGCATTCATCCTGCCACCTCTTCCGGTATGATTCACTCCCCCCCGTTCACGCCAAGAGGGGCGCTTCCGGTCGGGATGCGGCCATCGTATACGAACCGCATGGTTTTGTTAAGTGCCTGCCGACTCTCCCCCCTCAAGCATCCCGAGAAACTGCTCCTCGGTGATTACGGCAGCCCCAAGCGTTCGTGCTTTTGCAAGCTTTGATCCGGCCTCACGGCCGGCGAGCAGATGGGTGGTGTTCCCCGATACCGCAGTTACCACTTTGCCTCCCCCGGCCTTGATCAGCTCAACTGCTTTGGAGCGGGGCTGAAAATGGTCGAAGCTGCCGGTCACGCACCAGACCTGTCCGGTGAAGATTCCTGATGCGGCGGGCCGGGAGGCTCCCGCAGCGGCAAAGCTGAGTCCGGCAGCCTTGAGCCGGGCGATCCTCTCCCGCAGCTCAGGGTTTGAAAACTCACGAATGATGGAGGAGGCAGTTTTTTCACCGAAGCCTTTGATTGCTTCGAGCCGCTGCCTGTCCTGGGCATCGGCAACGGCGATAAGCGCCTCAACGGAGTCTATACCTGCCTCGATAAGCAGTTCTACTGCCTTACGTCCCACATCGGGAATCCCGAGGGAGACAAGAACCGTCTCATACGGCTTTGCGCGGCTGGCCTCCACCCCGTCGTGCAGGGCACGGCACTTTTTCTCCCCGAATCCGGGCCGCCCGACAAGCCTGAAGTAATCGATGGCGTAGAGGTCGGGGAGATCGTGCAGCAGTCCCTC
>CAYSRK010000374.1:0-8011 GCA_964433385.1 uncultured Spirochaetales bacterium | reverse complement strand
TAGCCTTTCAGACAATGGTACTGTAACCCTCAATACGGATCTGATCAGAGCACCGAAGGAATGTATTGATTATGTTGTCACCCATGAGCTATGCCATCTAAAATACCACGATCATAGCTCTGGATTTTATAAACTTCTTGAATCGGTGATTCCTGACTGGGAGAAAGTAAAGCATAAGCTGGAGGTAACACTCTCTTAAGATATCAATGCGTAACGGTTGTGAACATAACTGGTTCTTTGCCCATAACTGGTGAACAAACTATCATACCCCACATCCACCAACATCCCCGGCTCCCGCATAATTGCCCGAATATCATCATTCACCGTCTCCTCCTGGGCCAATCCCGATGAAGGATTTTCCAGCAGGAATTGATTCCGCTCCGACCGCATATGCAGTACAACCTTCATCAATCTCAGAGTGATGCTTCCGGATCTCTTGGGCCATCAGTAGATGCCGGACAGCCTGGTAGATCGGTTCGTAGAACAGATCATCAATGGATTGCAACTTCGACAATAGAATCGGGCTATTATCATCTTCCAGAAATGGCTTGTAGACAGTCAGACGATTCGTTCCATCAGAACGGCGGAGAATGTTTGTAGAGAGTAATATGTTTTTTCCTGATATGCCCCCATAAAGGGTGACACATTGCGAACATTCTATACCTGAAAGAACAGAGCCTTTTCAAACAAAGCTTCCGATACTGAGAGCGCCTTTTGGTAATTAGTTTCCTTGACTCAGCCGGATAGCAGGACTGCGGCAGCCCTTTGTATGTATGTGCCGGTGTTCAGCTATGTACTGCCTGTGGTAGAATGCCGATATCCTCAGCCGATCCTGATTCGGTCAGGATGGAAGGAGCGGCAGCTAATGCAGCGCAGACAGATCAATGAGGAAAGACTCTTCTCGCTCTTCAGCGACATGGTCAACATCTACTCACCCTCGGGCAAGGAGGAGGAGCTGGTACGGTATCTGGTGGAATTTCTGGAGGGTACCGGTTTATCAGTCGGGCTGCTTCCCGTTGATGAGTCCCGAAGCTGCCTCGAAATCAGCTCCCCCGGGGCTGATGCAAAGACGCTCTTTCTTGGGCACATTGATACCGTCCCGGCCTACGATACCGCCCAGTACCAGCTCTCGGTCGAGGGAGACCGATGCATCGGCCTCGGTACCGCTGATATGAAGGGCGGCTGCGCTGCCCTGCTTGAGGCTTTTATCAGTGCTGCTGAGGACGGTGCTCTTCCCGAATCGGCCATGCTTGCCCTGGTAGTGGGGGAGGAGGAGAACGGCGACGGTACGAAAGCCCTCCTCGAGAAACGCAGTTTCACCCGCGCCCTCGTTGCTGAGCCGACTGGAGTACGGCCGTGCACCAGCCACTACGGATACATGGAGATGGTGCTTACCCTCTTCGGCAGCAGAAGGCACGCTGCGATGTCGCAGCTCGAGTACCACGCGACGCGGTCCATGCTGCGGCTCCTGCTGAAACTCGAGGATAGGATCGAGAAGACTGAGGAGGAACTGATACTGAACATCAGGGACCTGCACAGCAGCGAATCAGGATTTGCCGTACCCGAACGCTGCAGCGCAGCGCTTGACCTTCACCTGCCCCCCGGAATGAGCGGGATGAGCATGGCAGAAAGTGTCGCCGAGGATATTGAACGGTTTATCAAGGAGAGCAGCGTGCACCGCTATGAACTTGACTTCCCCTTCATAGCCGACGGATTTACCCTTGATGAGGAAGACCCGTTTGTTGCCCTGATCAAGAATATATACGTAGACCGGGAGCTGGGCTGGAATCCTGATGCCTTCAGAAGCCATTCGGATGCAAACCTGCTCCATGAAGCCGGCTGCACCCCGGTCATCCTCGGACCGGGGTCGCTCGCCGCCGCCCACACCCGGGACGAATTTGTCCGGTGGTCCGAGGTAAGCGAGGCCGCTGAACTCTACACGGCACTGCTCGCATCACTATCGCTAGAGGATCAGCCTACCTCGTTGCGGTCGTAGAGAGCGATGATATAGGGATGGTTCTCATCGTAGCGGGTAAGCGGCTCGGCATGGTCGACCTTCCCGATCGGGCGGATATTACGCCCTTCAATACCGGAAAAGGAGTCTCCGAGGTCGCTGCGGCAGTACTCGATCTTCTCCATCAGCCGCTGGACCACCTCCGGATGGTCATCGTAGAGATTGTCGCTCTCGCCGATGTCCTCCTTCAGGTTGTACAGCTCGTACACCGGGTGGTTATCGTCGGTGCGGGGTATGGATGCCGCTGTGCCGTCGTGATTCGAGGAGGAGACCCCGGCCTGCTCCCTCCTTGAAACATGCAGCTTCCAGTCGCCGACCCGTACCGCCTCGAGGTTGGTGCACATGTAGTAGAAGAACGTATCCCGCGGCGAGCGATGGGTATGCCCGAGCAGAAGCCCCGACGCATCGACCCCGTCAATAATTCTGTCCTCCGGAACCGATGCACCGCAGAGACGGGCTATCGTCGGGTAGAGATCCATCCCGGCAATGATCTCGGACGTTCTGCCCGGTTGGATATGACCCTTCCAGTGAGCTATGAGCGGAACCCGCATACCTCCCTCCCAGGTGGTTGCCTTTGTCCCGCGCAGCGGCCCGTTGCTTTCACCGAAATCGTTGCGTGACCCGTTGTCCGAGGTGAAGAGAATCAGGGTATTGTCGTAAACCCCGTTCTCCTTCAGGGCATGGACGACAGCTCCCGCAGCCCAGTCGATTGCAGCCACGCACGCCCCGTAATCGCCGTTGCGCGACCCCTTTCTGAATGTCTCACTCGCGTACAGGGGGAGGTGGACATGCATATGGGCGAAGTAGAGGAAAAACGGTTCGTCCCGGTGCTCGGCAATGAACTCGGTCGCATTCTCCACATACCGTTCGGTAAGGGTGCACTGGTCAGGCTGCTGCTCAACAACCCGTTCTCCGTGCAGCAGAGGAAGCGGAGGCATTGAAGGCCGTTTCTCCATGGGAGCCATGTCGTTGCTGTAGGGCAGGCCGTAGTAGTCATCAAAGCCGTGGTTTGTCGGGAGGAATTCCGGCTGGTCACCGCAGTGCCACTTGCCTACCGCCATCGTCGCATACCCCTCATCCTTGAGCAGGGATGCAATGCTCCGTTCCTGCGGGTTCAGCCCGATGTCGTAGCCGGGGAAGAGGACCCACTCCCCGTGGAACGACCCGAAACCGATTCTTGGAGGGTAGCAGCCGGTCATCAGGGCCCCCCGGGATGCACTGCAGACCGGAGATGCCATGTAGAAATCCATGCACTGCAGACCCTCTCGGGCCAGAGCGTCAAGATACGGGGTATCGTTCTTGCGTGAACCGTAGCAACCGAGATCGCCGTAGCCTAAATCATCACAGTTTATTAACACCACATTCGGCTTCATACTCATCCTTTTTTTTATGTACAGGGAGAACACAGACTGCGGGCAGCCTGCGTGACGATGCGAAACAGGCAGTGATATACCGTGTTACCACCACTTGATCTCTTCAGTAACCTCGTTGCGGATGGCGACAAAGTCCCTGTCGCTGATATTCCGCGGACGGGGCAGGTCATTCATCAGGTCCCGCTTTACCTTTGAAGGCTTGTTTGAGAGAATGAGTATTCTCTCGCTCAGGTAGACCGCCTCCTCGATGTTGTGGGTGATGAATATGACTGTCGTTTTGAGCTGTTCCCAGATACGGATCAGATCATCCTCGAGCTTGAACCGCAGATCAAGGTCGAGCTGGCCGTACGGTTCATCCATAAGCAGCAGCTCCGGTTTGGTCGAAAACGCGCGCGCGATAACGACCCGCTGCAGCATGCTGCCCGACAGCTCGTGCGGGTAGTAGTGCCTGAACTTGGTCAGTCCCACCAGTTCGAGCATCTCGTCAACCGCCTCGCTGATCTCCTTCTTTGGACGGCGCTTGATCTCAAGGCCGAAGGAGATGTTCTTCTCCACCGTGAGCCAGGGCATGGTTGATTTCTCCTGAAAAATGTAGGAAATATCATGCTTTCCCAGATGCACCGGTTCGTCGTGAATGAGAATCTCCCCCGATGTAGGCTCGTAGAGCTTGGTAAGGCTGTTGAGAAACGTTGTTTTGCCGCACCCGGTCGGACCGACGACACAGAGGAATTCGCCCTCCTTCACGTCGAAGGACATGTTGTCGAGAACCAGCAGGTCGCCGAACCGCTTTGTCAGATTACGGACCTTGATTTTTATCTTCTCACCCTGTTTCATCTTTCATCCTTACAACGTCTTGTCCATCTCGGAGGTAATCTCTTTTCTCAGACGCAGGAACTCTACCGAGGTATACTCCCGCGGTTTGGGCAGATCAATGGGGTACTCATGCTTGATCCGGGTCGGGCAGTTGGTCAGAAGCACGATCCGGTCGGCAAGGTAGAGCGCCTCCTCGATATTGTTCGTGACAAACACGACCGTTCTCTTCTCGTGCTGCCAGATCCTCAGCAGCTCCTCCTGCATCAGGTACCGTGTCTGCGCATCAAGTGCGCCGAACGGCTCATCCATGAAGAGCACCTTCGGTTCATTGCAGTAGGCCCGAGCGATGCCTACCCGCTGCTGCATCCCGCCGGAAAGCTGGTTGGGAAACGAGTTCTCAAACCCCTGCAGACCGACAAGATCTATGAAGTACTGCGCTTTCTCGGTTCTCTCCTTCTCGGGTATTCCCCGGACCTTCGGCCCGTAACTGACGTTTCCCATCACGGTGAGCCAGGGAAAGAGGGCGGTCGACTGAAAAACGAATCCCCGGTCGGGACCTGGACCCTCAACGCGGACGCCGCCCACCTCAACAGACCCGGAGGTTGGAAGCGTCAGCCCCGCCAGGAGGTTCAGTACAGTCGTCTTGCCGCACTGCCCCGGCCCGAACAGCACGACAAACTCGTTTTCCTTCACAGAAAGCGTGATGTCACCGACGACATGGGTCGATCCCCGGTGAGTCTCGAATATCTTGGATACCTTCTCAGATTCGATGATATGCTTCATACTTCCCGCCTGTTCCACGCAACCAGCCTGTATTCAACCTTTCTCATGATGACGGCAAGGATGTAGCCGATTAACCCGATACCGACGATACCTACAAGAATCCGCACGGTATTGTTCACCTCCTGCCCGCTGATGATCACCCAGCCGACGCCCTCCGAGGAGCGGATCATCTCCGCAGCAACAACCGTTGCCCAGCTGCTTGAGAGTCCGACCTGCAGACCCGCGAAGATGTAGGGAATAGAGGAGGGAATGACTACCGTCTTGAACAGGGTCCACTCATCGGCCCCGAGCATTCGCGCACAGCCGATGAGAACCGGGTCAACTTCCTTCGCACCCGTATAGACATTCATCGTCACCGTGATGAAGGCCGACAGAAAGATGAGAAACCACTTCGACCCCTCACCGATGCCGAACCAGATGATGGCAATCGGAATCCAGGCGAGCGGGGGTATCGGCCTGATAATCTCGAACAGCGGGCGAAAGAGCGCCTCGACCCGTTTATACCAGCCCATAGTAAGTCCGAGTACGATGCCGGTGAGGGAACCGAGGATATAGAAGGGAACTACCCGTGAAAGGCTCCAGAGAATATGGACCATCATAGTATGCGTACCGACAGGAACAACAAAGCCCTTGAAAAACTCGGTAAGGATCAGCACAGGCGACGGCATCAGCTCCCCAAGGCCGGTAAAGACTGTAGCCAGGTGCCACACGAGGAGAAAGAGAAAGATTGAGATCGCTGCTGCCGCTGCGCTGACAAGGTTGCCGTTTTTCTTCATACTCTGCTCCCCTTTACCACTCTCTTCTCAACCAGGCCAAGCAGGAAGGTCAGGAAAGCACCGCACAGACCGATTGTAAGCATTCCCACAATTATGATGTCGGGACGGTAGAGGCCGCGGCTCTGCTGGATCATGAAACCCAGCCCGGCATAGGAGGCCAGCAGCTCAGCTGCCACGATGGTGACCCAGGAAGCGCCGATGGCGACTCTCGCCCCGGTTACGACAAACGGCAGCGAAGTGGGGATCGCTATCTTAAAGAGCATCTGCAGGTTGCTCGCCCCGAAGGTGCGGGCTACCCAGAGATGGACGTCCTTTGTCTGTTTTATCCCGGAGTAGGCGTTGAGGACGCAAGGTACGATTGCCGAGATGAAGATGACCGTGGCCTTCGACATGACCCCTATACCGAGGAGGATGATCATCAGCGGAACCCAGGCAACCCCGGGAATCGGTTTGAGCAGGTCGAAGAGCGGGCGGGCGAACAGGTCCACCGGCTTGTACCAGGCCATGACGATACCCAGCGGAACGCCGATGAACAAAGCCATGAGATACCCGATCAGTGCCGTCCGAAGACTGATGAGCGTGTGAAAGATAAGGGTGTTGCCGTCAGGATTCTTGTTGGACAGTTTGTAGATAAACGTATTGAACACCCGTATCGGTCCTGGAAGCGTTCTATGGGAAACCAGATTCAGGCCTTCAGTGAAGAACCACCAGATCCCCAGAAACACAACCACCGAGCCGACTGACAGCAGGGTATTTACCAGTGTGCTCTGTTTTCCTTTCATCTCTAACCTCTGTTTCTGCACCCCACGCGGCATCCGGCATGTATGCAGCCCGGTGCGGGGCGCCTGCAGATACGCGGTACTGATGATCCGGGGGGACCGGTCGAAACAGGTCCCCTCCGGACAGTATTGTCTGTTCTTACCGTTATACGGAACGGAATGACATCAGTCGATAAGAATCGGGGCCTCGTAGATCTCGACGCCCTTGCCGATGATGTTCTCGAGGAAACTGGTGTCCATGCTGTTCATGATATTCGGGTAATCCTCTTTCTCGATCTTACCGTCGGAGACGTAGAAGGAGCCCATTCCGATCATCGTGGAACCGAAGCGGTACTCGGGCCGCTTCGCATAGGCAGTACCGATGAAATCGCGCTCGTCGATCTCTTTCCAGACCATCTCCATCGTATGGGGACGCCCGTTGTCATTATAGAACCGATAGGCGAACTCAGCCCTGATATCATCGTTTTCCACGAAGATATCGATAACCTCGTAGATAACGTTGAGGAACTTCTGCACATCTTCACGCCTATTTTCCACAACCTCGGTCCTGAAGACAAACCCGTTGCTCATATCCATTCCGGTAACCTCCACCATGTCGGCAACAGGAAGGAAGCCTGCCTCCTCAGCCTGGTAGCTGAACGGCGGGCTTGTGGGAAGAGCATCCCCCTGACCGCTTACGAAAGCGTTCAGCGCCGGACCGAACTCCATGTGCAGCATGTTGACATCATCGGTGGAGAGACCGAAGAGCTGAATCCAGGAGACGACGTTGAACTGGGCGGAAGTGCCGAGCGGACCGAGAAAGGTCATCCCCTTGATGGTCTCAGCGCTGCCGTAAACGCCCGGTTTGTCCTCAATCAGCCCCTTGTGCTGCAGGACGGGGTTGTCTTTACGGACATAGACGTCCATTCCCGCGAGGGAGAGGTCGTAATCGCCCAGATAGGAACATTCTCCGGCAGCCAGTGAGTAGACTCCAGCCAGGCCGGTGAGAGAACCGTCGAGCTTCTTCGCCGAGAGAGCCTCGTTGATAGGAGCCCCGGTAGGAAAGAGAACGAGCTCAACATCGAGTCCCACCTCTTCAAACATACCCTTCTCCAGGGCATACGCAGTCGGCGCGCCGAGATTGTTCGGCATCGACCCGATAACCAGTTTGTTCGACTTCTCCTGTTCCCCGGCGCCTGAAACAGCCGATAGAGCAAAGAGCACCACCACTGCGGCAGTCAGCAATTTCTTCATAACACGTTCCTCCACTTTCTTTTTTTTTTGACCCTGCCCGCTGCCGACCGGCATATAGAGCACGCGCCGCGGGGGGCGACAGAAGCCGCTTTACAGGCGGCCTCGTATTGGGTACCATCTGCAGTATAGACCGGCTTATGATAGGAGTTACGCACCAAACGGCGAGAACTAAAAGACAATCTGAAACGACATAATAGATTAAGCACGATGAAGAATGCAGGATAACCCGAAAAAAACATG
>CAYSRK010000373.1:0-1878 GCA_964433385.1 uncultured Spirochaetales bacterium | reverse complement strand
ATATATGAATATCGGTTATGGAGGAGAAGACCGAGGAGACCTCGGCATCGCTGTATATCCGCATGTCTCCGGCGAACAGGGGGTGGTTGTACGCATAATCGCTGTAGTACTGGCTGAAATTGTTCTCACAGATGAGTGAATAGGCAGCCAGATCCAGCACTAACCCCCCTTCGCTGCCGAAAAGTCTGTCAATCATCGTGTTCAGACCGCAGCTTTCAGTGATCGTTCTGATAACCAGAAATGCGCCGATTTTCAAGCAGCCGCTGCGGCCATCCTCATTTTTCCGCAGCGGGAGTTCAGCATCAGGGAAATATGTGAAATAGTTCTGATTGGGATACATCAGGGAAGGGTCATTCTCAGACGCTTTCCCGATGACGGCCCTCTTGGGAATATTGAACTTCCTCACCGCATCGTAGACGCGGTCATACTCGTAGCTGATATAGACGTTCTCTTTGCCCTTTCGCACCCGGACTATTTTTCCCGGAACCTCCGGAACGTGCACTGGGAAGTTAAAATACATGGCCGCCTCTCTGAGTGAGCAGCAGATGCTGCTGTCTCAGCATGCCATCAGTGCGGGAAAAATTCAACAACCGTACCGGGAGCTCAATGTCATTGCGATACGGTTGTTTGACCTTTGGCTGGTCTGCAGCAGGTATGCACCTGTTCAGCAGCTCTTCCGTGTGGTACCCTGACAGACAGGATGAATACCCGGGATGCTGCCCTGAAAAGACTCTATGGAGAGCTCTCTGAGTGCTGCCGGTGCGGTCTCTGTGAGACTGCGGCGAGAAAGCTGCCGGGGGAGGGGAATCCCGTTTCCCGGCTCTTCTTCATAGCCCAGGCTCCCGGAGAGGAGGAGGAGCGGGAGGGCCGCCTCTGCGTCGGAGCTTCAGGAAAAATCTTCCGTATTCTGCTGCAGGAAGCGGGACTCAGGTGGGAGGAGATCCGATTCACCAACCTGGTAAAATGCCGGCTTCCGGGGAACAGGAGACCGAAGCAGGCGGAGATCGGGGCCTGCAGGTACTTCCTGAAGCAGGAGATACGCCTCTCAAGCTCCGCTGTTCTCATTCCGCTCGGCTTCTATGCCGCCCGTCAGTTACTTCCGGGCCTCTCCCGGGAGCAGTACCCTGACTCCCTTGCCAGGATTCACCTCTGTGATGACAGCTCCTATGGGCGTCCCCTTGCCGTCTTCCCGCTGCCCCATCCGGCGGCTCTGCTCCACCGTCCTGAACTCTCCTCCCGCATAAGCGAAGCCTATGCCAAACTCTCCACCCTGAAGCAGCCCTGCCGCTGGCAGGCAGTCTGCCCCATCGGCAGGGCGACTGAGCGGGGAGAGCTCCCGGACACATGGATCAGGACCTACTGCTTCGGGGACTGGTCGGTCTGTGTGCGCTATCAGATGGAGGAGCAGGGACGCTATCACCCCGACACCCTGCTGCCTGACGGAACCATGATGACACGGTAGACTTCAGTCTGCTTCGATTAAGCTTGACAGAAGAACAGGCTGCCTGCATGCTTGGGTATTATGGCGGGACAGACGAAAAAAACAGACAAGAGAAAAAAAGAGGGAGCAGGGATCGATATCCTGCGGGAACTGGACAGAAGCCAGGTGCTGACGATTCTGCACAAGCTTGCGAAAAAGGATCCTGCTTTGTTAAAAACCATAGTACGGCATGCACGTACACTACTGAAGGTAGAGATAGAACCTGAGGAGATCGCCCGGCAGCTGTATACCCAGCTCAATGCCATTTCGATTGACGACTTCTATGCTGAATATCATGCGCGGACCTTTCGCCACTATGAGGATATCTCAGAAGTTGCCGATGATGTTCTCCGGGAGGCGTTTTATCCCTTCACCGAAGAGATAGAGAAGTATCGCCG
>CAYSRK010000372.1:0-2647 GCA_964433385.1 uncultured Spirochaetales bacterium | reverse complement strand
GCCGACATTGGTCAATAGACCCCCAGCCCCGCCGCCGCCGTACGAACCCCCTCCGCCTCCGCCGGCTACGAGAAGGTATTCCGCCTCAAGCCCGCCTCGTACACTGAAGGAGTGCTCCCGCTGGCCGCTGCCGGTATCATAGTCCTGATCGTAGAGAAAAGAGTGAACCGCATAGTACTGATCACCGATGGTGATATAGTCCGTGCTGTCTCCCTGTTGAGAAGCAGCAAAGGAGACCTCCAGCGTACCCTCGGTAGTCAAACCCTCGGCTACATGGGAAAAGAAAACGCTCCGGGCAGCAAGCGGGTCAGCATCAGGCCCCGTATCCTCATGGACTGCGGCAACAGCCTCATAGTACCCTGCCGGCAGGTCCTCAAGAGAGACGGTTATGCTCCCGCCCGAATTGACTAACAGGTAGGTTTCTGTCCGGTAGAGCGTGTCGGGAGCATCAGCGCTGTACAGCTCAAGCTTCAGATAGGGAGCGGTCAGCTCGGGGAACAGGCTGCTGCTGACGGTACAGGTTACCTGCAGAGTCCCTGTGCCGCTGCGGGGGATGAGGGAAGCTGATACCGGCGTTACTTCGCTTCGCCGTACCACTGCCTGGATCGGGCCTGCTTCAAGCTCGGAAATCCATTCCCCGGAACTGTTGAAACCCTGCACGTCCACGGTCCATGTTCCTGCAGTGACGGCATCCACGGTTAGTGTGGACCCTGGTCCTTTCTGGAATTCCGCAACCCTGGTATAGCCGCTCTTTTCCAGGGTTACCCGGTAGGAATCTGTGTCAAGATCGGGGGACCAGTTGACCGACCGGGAGGCGGGAGCTGCAAAGCTGATCGTTAGTGCGCCGGTTCCGTCGCTGCCGGAGATATCGCAGCCGGCAGTAACCAGCAGTGCGCAGCAGAGGACCAGCGCCTGCAGCCCGGCTGTCGCTCTGCCTATGAGACTGCGTATCCGTTTTTCTGTCCGTACCGTATTACCCATAGCTGTCATGTTATCCCTTATCACGGCTGCGGCTGTTCAGCATATATATCAACAGAGTCACCGACCCAGATCCCGTCTGTGAGGACCGCAACTGAAACAGTGCTGAACCCCGGATCGGTGAAGGTCCTGGAGAACGAGTCTCCGCTTGTTCCGGTCTGCAGCTCGCCGTCTACATACCAGCGGTATGATGGGTACCCTGCAGAGGCGCTGAACAGCGCCTCCTGACCGCTGATTATGGTATCAGGGGCAGTGAGCTCAAGGGGAAAGGGTTGATTCATCGCTTCTGCAATGGAGATCATCAGTGACCCCGTCTGGAGGGTGAGACTGCTTACCGCTATTTCGGCGCGGGTGGGGACAAGCTGCCCGGCTGTATCCCGGATATTCATCACCTGCGCGGTATAGATACCCTTCCAGCTGCGCACCGCATCACTGCCGTCCTGCAGCTGCACACAAGTCTGCAGTTCGGCTGTTATCCGGTACCAGCCGGAGGGCAGGTCGGTTATAAGGAGAGCGGGAGTTACTCCCCCGCCAATATCCGAAGGTCCCTCAATTCCTGACTGCCCCTCAAGGGTGAAGACTGCATCCGTTCCCCCTGCGCTGCGCTGGAAAGCCGTCGCACTTTCCTCGGCGGCAGCGTACACGTAGTCCCCGCCCTCAAGCACATTGAGATCGCTCCCACCCAGATGACTGAGGGTCAGTATCAGGCGTGGGGAACCGCTTATAAGTTCGTTGCTGAATCCTGCGCCCTCTCCTCCGGTAAACCGTACAGCTGAGATTTCCAGAGCTCCCGTATCTGAGAAACTGGGTACAAGCTCGGTGGTGACCTGGGAGACCTCTCCCCGCCGAACTGAAACTGCGACCGTTCGCTCTCCGGGCTCCCGTTCTATCAGTTCCGCCACCCGGTCTCCGCCTGCATCAGCTTCATTAAAGCCTTCCACCGTCACCAGGTAGGGTCCGCTTCTAAGCCCCTCGATGATCAGCCGGCTGTCGGTGCCGATGTTTATGACCCTCGACACCGTACCGTACGCTCCTGAGAGCTGTACCCGGCAGGAGACTATGGCAAGGTCCTGCGCATCCGGCTCCCAGAGATTCCTCGCATTCCCGGATATGACAATGGAAAGGGTGCCCTCATCCGATAAGCCGTCCAGGGAGCAGGCGGAAAACGATAGTGCCGCCAAAAGCACTGCAGCCAGTACGGAGAGAAGAGATGTTCTATATGTTGAAGACGTTCCGTACATGCACCCGCTCCGGTAACTGCTTAAGGCTCAATTTCGGGTTCAGCCGGCACAGGCTGAATTACTGCAGCCTGTGCCGACCCGATAACAGATCTTACCGTCTGTTAATTCACCATCTGCCACTGCGCATAGAGCGTATGGTCATCCCCGATATAGACCGGGGTATCTGCGGTAACCGTCACCCCGCTTCCGTCGGAACTGGTGTTCCAGCCCGTAAAGATATAGTTGTTTCGGGTGAATCCTGTACCGTCTGACAATGTTTGACTGTAGTCCCCGTTTACGGTTACGTCGTAGGAACTGATGCCCCCCTCCCCGCCGTTGGCATCGTAGGAGACGGTGACTGTAACCTCCTTGTCGACCGTGACGGTCGCACTCGCGCTGCCGAAGTAGTTGTTGTCCGCAGCATCCTCTCCCGAGTTACCGAAATCGAG
>CAYSRK010000371.1:0-3591 GCA_964433385.1 uncultured Spirochaetales bacterium | reverse complement strand
GCCGACCTTGATCAGGACCTGGTTCGGGGCCAATGCGGGAACCTCTACCTCCTCTATCCGAAGATCCTTAGGACCGTAGAGGAATGCCGTTTTAGATTTCATGATCACTGCTCCTTCAGGGGAGCTGCAGTTTTTCCTGCAGCCTCCGCATATAGGCCAGACCCTCTCTTGCTGCTGTCAGCGGCTGCGGATCAGGCCGGTGCTCACCGGAGATGAACCCCCGGTAACCGGTTGCGTACAGACTTTCCATAATCGAGGGGAAGTCGAGATGACCTGCCCCGGGATACCAGCGGTTCGAATCGGCGTAATGGAAGTGAAAGATCAGGCCGCCTGCTTCCCGGATGCTCCCCTCTATGGAGGGCTCTTCGATGTTCATATGGAACGTATCCAGCAGCATCCCGAGGTTCGAGAACCCGACCTGGCTGATGAAATCCAGTCCCTCCCTGACCCCGTTGAGCAGCGGAGTCTCATAGCGGTTGATCGGCTCGAAGGCAATCCGTACCCCGGCCGCATCAGCTGCGCGGCAGCAGGTCCTGAAGGATTCCAGCATCCACAGCGCCGCATCTTCAGCCGGGGTGGCCGGATGCGGGACGCCGCGAAGAAGACCGATGATAATCACCGCCCCGCTTTTTGCAGCAAAGGGGATGTGTGAGATGACCCGCTCTACGGCCTGCTGCCTGACCGCCTCATCCCGGTCGGTAAAGGAGAGCCGCTCCTCGCCCCAGGCCTGACCGGTTCCGATGGCCGGTATCTGCATACCGGCATCGGAAACCACGTTGAGAATATGCTCCTGATCGATCAGTTTCGGGTCCCGGATCGCCAGTTCAATACCGTCAAAGCCGATTTCGGCTATGGCGGCGACGTTTTCGTCAAAGTCCCCCTTGAAGGGAACAGCGTCGAACGCGGCCGGGTGGGTTGAAAGACAGGTGCTTATCTTCATGGTATCAGCCTCAGCCTTTGTGGAACGGCCCGATGTGGGGCAGTTCGTAGGCCGACTTCCATCCTTCTGACCAGGGTTCCTTCAGGAAAGGCGCAAGCTCCTCATCCGAACGGAGAGAGACCTTCTTGGGGAGTTCTCCCGGGGGAAATGCCGTAAGGATGTCGTTGATGAGCAGGTTGAGGTATTCGAGGATAGCGGCTATCGGCCGCTTCGCCTTCTCTGCAGTTGCCTTGCTCGGGCTGCCTACAACACCTTCGGGAGTTGCAAACCGTTCAATCGCAATATGGCCCTCACCCTCCGACCAGCGGTGCGGTCTGCGGTAGGGGTCAACGGAGAGGTCGAAATGACCATCGGGCAGGAACGCTTCACCCTGGGCGTCGCGGACATACTGCATGTTGATCATATCTTTGAACATCAGCAGGCCTACAGCCGTCTCGGCCTCATCGGCATGAATGAAGTTGGTCGTCAGGCTGTCCTCCCGATCGATCGGCATAAAGAACTCCCTGACCGCCCGGTGCCAGTCGATAACCTGCACAACCGCCGGAAGCTGGAAGCGTTTCATGAACTCCTGCACTGCGTCGACGAGCGTCCAGAGGTGGCCATGGTTGTTGACCATGATGATCTTTCGGTAGCCGTCGTTCCAGAGACCGAGCATGGTGTAGATCAGCATCTCGCGGACAACCTCGGGCGGAATAATGACCGTACCGGGCATGCCCATATGGTGGTAGGGGTGGCCGCCGTAGTTGATAGGAGTGAAGGCCAGGTTTACCTCATGACCGTCCTTCGCGGTTTTTCTCCGGACAGCCTCGCAGATCTGGGTAACCATGAACGTATCGAGACCGGTGTTGGCATGGTCGCCGTGGTTCTCGGTACAGCCGATGGGAACAAGCACGATATCGTTCTTCTTCCGCTTTGCAATGGCTTCCTTGCGGGGGGTGTTCTGGATGTAGCAGCCGGCCTTTCCCAGTTCAGATTCTGCCCCAACGCCGTAATCGTCAAGGATTTTTTCGACTTCATCCATTGATGCGTCAAAAATACGCTTCTTCAGCTGCCCGATAGCGTTGTCCTCAAAAATGATGTGCGGATAATCGGTCAGCAGCCATTTCTTATCTTTTGGTTCCATACAGCATGCTCCTTGTAGAAATTTTTTTTATCAGTACCTTGGTCATCTGCCGCTTTTCGGCATTTACCATCATATGGTCTGATGATACTATGGTCCTATAGTATCACGGTATTGAATTATGTCAATATTGATTCTATACTTTTTTCGCAGATTGTGTTGAAAACCGGTGCGGCATCCGGACGGGGAGAGGCAATGAACATAACCCAGGTTAAGCAGAAGACAGTCACCTTTCAGGTAATTGAGCAGCTCAAGCAGCTGATCGTCTCCGGAGATCTGAAACCGAACGACAAGATGCCCAATGAATACGAGCTTGCCCAGATGTTCGGAGTCGGCCGCTCCACCATCAGGGAAGTGCTGAAAATATTTCAATACCTCGGAGTAATCGAGCTGCGCAACCCCAAGGGGACCTTCATCTGCGACAGTTCGAGCATCTCCTCTGAGGCCCTGATCTGGTCGATGCTGCTCGGCCGTAAGGATTTTACCGAAATTGTCGAACTTCGGATCGTCATGGAGCAGCAGGGACTCTGGTATCTGCTCGTCTACCGCAGAGATGATGAAGCCCTGAGAAAGCGGACGCTTGAGGCGCTTGAGGACGATATCGCCGACATGAAGCGGGCAATAGCCTCCGGCTCGGTGGAAGGCCGGCTTGAAGCGGACTACAACTTCCACGGCCACATCATCCAGGCCTGCGGCAATGAGATCTTCCTCAACCTCTATACAACCATGCGGCAGTTCATGGTCCGAGAGATCCGCAACTCCCAGAAGGATGAGACCTACCTCGAGTCGGTCATCATACGACACCAGCAGCTGCTTGACCTCGTCCGCGAAGGCGACTACGAGAAAGCGAGCGAACGCTACCGTCACCATATACGCAATATCGACATGCTGCTCGAGGAAAAGATGCGGAACTGAATTCCGGCTGCTGTCTGGCAATCCGCCCCGTAATAGGGTAGTCTGACACCTATGAAAATCATTCATACCTCCGACTGGCATCTGGGAAAGACACTCTATGGACGACGCCGGTATGATGAGTTCTCAGCCTTTTTTCAGTGGCTGCTCGATCTGGCAGAACGGGAAAACGCTGAAGCCCTGCTGGCATCCGGCGACATCTTCGACAGCCCCGTACCCGGCAGCCGGGCTCAGGAGCTCTACTACCGCTTCCTTGCCCGGCTCACCGGCACCTGCTGCAGAACAGTCATCATCACCGCCGGAAACCACGATTCTCCCTCCTTTCTTGAAGCTCCCCGTCAGCTGCTCGGAGCGCTCAACATACATGTGATCGGGCAGGCGGCCGAGGACCCTGCTGATGAGCTGGTCCTCCTGCGCAGCCGGGAAGGAGAGCCGGAGGCGATCATCTGCGCGGTTCCCTATCTTCGTGACCGGGATGTGCGCCGCCTCGAGGCAGGAGAGAGCAGAGAGGAGCGGGACCGAAAGCTCAGTGCGGGTATTCGGGAGCATTATAAGCGGGTGACCGGCGCAGCTGCTGAACTGCGCCGGAAACTCGGGAAAGAGGGGCAGATCCCGATCA
>CAYSRK010000370.1:0-9476 GCA_964433385.1 uncultured Spirochaetales bacterium | reverse complement strand
AAGGGCATACGATTCGCTCGTATATCAACGCCCATGAGTTTACAAGATCGGCGACGAGCTCATGGCTGAAAACATACCAGCATGAGTATCTGTCAGCTGGGCTTGGTCATGTAGATGTCTTATGTACGCAGGTGACTGCCCGATCTGGGTGCGTGGATAATCAGCAGACGAGTCAGCTGAAGGTCAGTGCCGGTGCAATCGCTATTGAATTACCGGCCGGCAGCAGCGAGCGCGACCTTCGTCGGGTACTGCTTACCCTCAAGGAGGTCATCTGATGCTGATCGACTGGGAGCACTACACCTGCTACATCCGGCCAGGCTGAACGGAGAATGTTGAGAAAGTTCATCGAATAGCTATCCAAGGCTGCAATTCATCTATCTATTCCAATTGTTCTCCACATGCCAAAGTTAGGTTTTGCCTAAAGTTATCAGGTACTTTCTTAGCTCATCGTCATCTTTCCAGCAGGCTGGGCGTTGTCCCATGATGAGCTGCGCTTTGGATGACCATCGCACCTGTGTTTTCTCCCACGGGGATTGACTTGCTCCCAAAATAGAGTATTCTATGGGAGAAAAACAAAGCAGGTGGGAGAAAGATGCGCGAATTCGATTACAGCAAATTGAAGGAAAGCTCTTGGGATGCCGAGGTGCTCTCGTTCGTCGCGCAGATACGCGAGCATAAGGGGAGGCAGGAGTTGTACCTCAGGCAGAAGCCAGTCGAGCTGGAACGATTGGTCGAGGTGGCGAAGATCCAGAGCACCGACAGCTCGAACAGGATTGAGGGCATCAGGACCTCGAATGCGCGGATGCGTCAGTTGGTGGAGGATCGGACCACACCCCGGACCCGTGACGAGCAGGAGATCGTAGGTTACCGGGATGTGCTAAACACGATCCACAAAAGCTATGAACATATTCCGCTCAAGGGCGATGTCATCCTGCAGTTGCACCGGGACCTGCTTTCCTATACCGATAAGACGTTCAGGGGGAAGTTCAAGAACACCCAGAACTACATAAATGAGCTTCACGCGGACGGCAGTTCCTTCACCCGCTTCACTCCGCTGGCGCCATTCGAGACACCGATGGCGGTGGATGCGATCTGCACAAGCTATCAGGATGCCCTTGGGAGGCAAGTGGTGGATCCGCTGATCCTAGTTCCCATATTCATCTGCGATTTCTTGTGTATCCATCCGTTCAATGACGGCAATGGACGCATGAGCCGACTGCTCACTACGTTATTGTTGTACCAAAGCGGTTTCATGGTCGGCAAGTACATCAGCATAGAGCAGAAGATCGAGAGGACTAGGGATACGTACTATGATGTATTGGGGAACGTCTCCAGCGGATGGCATGAGGGTAAGAATGATTACACTACCTTCATCAAGTATCTCCTTGGCATCGTCATGAACTGTTATCGGGACCTCGAGGAAAGACTCGGCGCCGTGGACCGTAAGAGCACCCCATATGATATCGTGCGCAATGCTGTGGACAACACATTGGGAATGTTCACCAAGGCACAGATCCTTCAGCTCTGTCCGAGCATCAGAAGTTCATCGGTGGAGGCAGCGCTAAAGCGACTCAAGGAAGAAGGGTACATCCTCCGCCAAGGCAGTGGCAGAAACACCGCCTACGTTCGGAATCCTGATCATACATAATCTCCCACAGAAATGATTCTACGGGAGATTACCGACTCTCGCGGGAGAATCCATCAGGATCCAGGTATCCTCACCAACACCAATGCCTTCCGGTGCAGATGGT
Organism: uncultured Spirochaetales bacterium; assembly: GCA_964433385.1. Lineage (GTDB taxonomy): Bacteria > Spirochaetota > Spirochaetia > JABMQR01 > JABMQR01 > M55B182. The sequence goes on along the minus strand of CAYSRK010000370.1, from coordinate 7,725 downwards.
AGATAGAAGTATTCTTCAAGATTTCCAAATCTTATCTTCGGGTGGTAAAAGGGTGCAGCAGCCTGAGCTCCGATGCTGTTACTGCTCATACTGCGGTGGTGTTCGCACAGTTCATGATGCTCTCAGAGCAGCAGCGTTTTGCCGTTGATGATCGTTCCATTGGTGATCTGTTTTTTGCAGCTATTGATGAACTGCCTGATCTCTCATTCGATCAGGCGCTAATTCTCATTCTCTCTGCAGTGTTTCATGCGATAACAGAATCGTTTGACCTTTCGGATACGGAGAAGAACAAACTCGTCCAGGCGTTATTCAATTCAGTCCCAGCATCACTCATTAATAGATTGGAATTAGTTGCGTGATTTCTCAAGTGGTAAGTTTGAGTATGTAAGCGTAAAATCGCGAGCTATATGAATTGACCTCAATCTCTGCCATGGTAATGACGGAGGATGATGGTGGATAATAGAAAGATCTACACTGCAGCTGAGAAGCGGCTCATGTGAAAGTTCTGTTGACCAGGCCGATGGAGTCAACGCCTGCCAGGATTACTTCATGAACTCCGCTAAGCGATGTGCAGATGAAGTGCTCTTGGAGCCGGTCCCCATAGTGCTTAATAAGGGGGAATACAGACTCAGGATGGATGTTTCGCGTCTTCACGGCCGGGAAGCGGTGCCGACCGAGTTCTATGGCAGCAGCAGCCGCTAACGTCTTCGTCGGTCCGAGCTGATCGACTTATGCTCTCCCTAAGCCGCTCCACCGGCGGCCTCTCTCTGATTATGACATGGTTCTGGGTGTATTTCATACTCACGCATACTGCCTGGCACCGCTCATTCATTCAGGAAGAGGTGCCGTTCCTCCCTGCTTGTTTGCCCTTTTCCTGTGTTGGCCGACCGCACTTTACTGTGGTATCATTCCAGAGGCTGAGGAGGCCAGCTATGGCAAAGACTGATCCGTTTGATGTGCATACCGATGATTATGAGCGCTGGTTTGCATAACATGCAGAGTTCTACGATGCTGAGCTGGCGGCCGTTTATTCGCTGCTTCCCCGGGAACGGGCCGGCGGGCTTGAGGTCGGAGTCGGAACGGGAAAGTTTGCAGCACCGCTGGGTATACCGATGGGCCTTGAGCCCTCTCAGGCTATGGCTGATCGGGCTGCAGCCCTTGGAATTGATGTCAGGTCGGGTATTGCAGAAGAGCTGCCCTATCCCGACTCCTCCTTCTCCTATGTTCTCATGGTGGTTACTCTCTGCTTCGTCGATGATCCGCTTAAGGCCTTCAGGGAAGCCTTCCGGGTGCTGAAGCCCGGCGGGTTCTTCATCAACGGATTCGTCGACCGGGAGAGTGAGATCGGCCGCCGGTACTGCGCCCGCAAGGAGACGAGTGTCTTCTATCGGGATGCCCGATTCTATTCAGTCGCGGAGGTCCTTGACCTGCTCGCCCAAGCCGGATTCCGGGATACGGTATTAAAACAGACCCTCCTGCCCGGCACATCTGCGCCGATAGTGAAGGACGGCTACGGAGAGGGTTCCTTCATCGTCATCAGGGCAGCGGTACCGCAGCCCTGATTTTGCGCTGTGGGTCCAAATTCCCATCCTGACAGAATGGAGCCTGTAACCAAGGTGATACGTGCAGTCTCTCGAGATGCAGTATCCTTCTCCGCCGCATGACATTCCCTTGATACCCCATCCTCACACGCTCCTTGCCCACCGTACAGCAGGGTGATATGCTGTAGTTCAGACCCGCTTAGCGGGCATCAGCATCAAGGAGAAGGCTCATGGGACATATTCAACACACGGGAGAGCATAAGGAAACAGCCGGACCGGCAGCAGGAAAAAAGCCGGTGAAAAGCATCACCTGGCAGGACAGCCGACTCTACCTGCTTGACCAGACCCGGCTTCCCCTGGAAACTGCCGTAGAGGAGTACACAACTGCTGAACAGGTCTGGGATGCCGTCAAACAGCTGAAAGTCCGCGGAGCCCCGGCAATCGGGGTAGCAGCGGCATACGGGCTTGTCCTGGGCATGCGCGACTGCGGTCATCTCAGCCGGGATGCGTATCTGCACGAACTGAAACGGAAGGCGGCGTATCTCGACAGCTCCCGTCCGACGGCGGTGAACCTGCACTGGGCCCTCCAGCGAGTGGTCAAAGCGGTTGAAGCACTGGAGAGCCGGCCTACCGCCGATCTTGCAGCAGCCCTCGTCCGCGAAGCGGAGCTGATTCACGCCGAAGACATAGCCCTGTGCCGCAGCATCGGTGAGCATGGAGCACAGCTGATCAGCGAAGGAGCGGGTATCCTGACCCACTGCAATGCCGGGCGCCTGGCCACATCGGACTACGGCACCGCTACAGCCCCGATGTACCTCGCCCGCGAACGGGGAGTCCGCTTTACCGTCTACTCGGATGAAACCCGCCCGCTCCTGCAGGGGTCTCGGCTCACAGCATGGGAGCTTATGGAGGCAGGCATCGACGTCGTAACCATAACCGACAGCATGGCCGCCTCCCTGATGCAGGAGGGACGTATTGATCTGGTCATAGTCGGAACAGACCGGGTTGCTGCCAACGGAGATATTGCGAATAAGATCGGCACCCTCGGCGTAGCGATTGCAGCCGACTATTTTGAGATACCGATGTACATAGCCAGCCCCGCCTCGACAATAGACCTCGCAACCCCGACCGGGGCCGACATCATCATTGAAGAGCGCGACCCTGCAGAGGTAACAAGCTTCGGGCTGCGCCGTACCGCACCCCAGGGAGTCAGGGTCCGTAATCCGGCCTTTGACGTCACGCCCCACTCCCTGATAACCGGCATTATCACCGACAGGGGGATTGTCCGCCCGCCGTATGACGAAAACCTGCGCAGACTCTTTTCCTGACAGGCTTTCCTTGTTTTCCTACGGCAGAGGGAGTAGAATGGTACCAGGAGGAGGTCTTATATGGCAGAAAGAATACTTGTCCCTCTCGACGGATCGAAACAAGGTGAGGACGCGCTTGCGTACCTGAATACCATGATCTCAAACCTCTGTCCCGAGAAGAAGGTGACAGTCACGCTGCTGCACATTGTCTTCGTCCCGAAAGTACCGCTGAACGCCTACTACGATCTTGATATGTACGGCTCAAGCAGTATCCTGGAACCCTACTCGAGCGAGGAGACCATTGATGAGCTGAAGAAAAAATCGCAGCTCTACCTTGCGCGGGCGGCCAAGATTATCAGCAGCGAATGGGTTGAAGTTAAGACCGAGGTGGTCGACGGCAGCGAACCGGCAGAAGAGATCCTCCGCAAGGAGAAGGAGCTTTACTGCGATCTCGTCGTCATGTCCACCCACGGAAGATCGGGATTGAGCCGGTGGGCATTCGGCAGCGTAACCGACAAAGTCCTCCGCGCGGGGACCGTTCCTGTGCTGATGGTGCGTACGCTTGAGCAGAAGGAAAAGACCGGTTCCTGATCAGGAAACCTGCCGTTCGGCGGTATGAAGCGCCATATCGCCAGCCTTGATCCACCCTTTCCTGCGCATGAGTTCGCTCACTGCGAGGCTTACCGCCGCCGGCAGGATGAAATGCAGCAGCAGTATCGGAAGGAGGGCCTCTGAGCCCATCACCTCGACCGTTGCCACCTGGCCCACCAGGCCGCTTGTCCCCATCCCTGCCCCGATACGGTTGTTCTCCATCCTGAATACCAGGGTGGAGAGCGGCCCGAGAACCGCTGCTGCGGCAGTGGGCGGAACCCAGATACGCCAGTTGCGCACGATGTTCGGTATCTGGATCATAGAGGTCCCCAACCCCTGACTGACAAGTCCTCCGAACCGGTTTTCCCGAAAGCTTGAAACAGCAAAGCCGATCATCTGGCAGGAACAGCCTACCGTAGCCGCTCCCGCAGCGAGGCCGCTGAGCCCGAGGGATATGGCAATTGCGGCGCTGCTGATCGGCAGGGTGAGGATCATGCCCATCGTCACAGAGACCAGGATACCCATCGGCAGGGGGTACAGCGTTGTCAGGTAGTTGATGAAACTGCCGACCGCGCTCATCAATGCGGCAACTGCAGGACCGATCCATACCCCGACTGCTGAACCGACCGCAATGGTAAGCGCGGGAACGAGAAGGATATCGACCTTTGTCCTGCCGGCAATGAGTTTTGAGAACTCGGCCCCGGCCAGGGCGGCAAGGAGAGCCCCGACCGGTTCCCCGATCGCGAGTGCCGCCGCTGCCCCGGGCTGGAAGACCACCGTGCCGGCTCCGACTGCACCGCACACAAGAGCGGCGCATACGGCAAGCGGGGAGGCGTGAACAGCCGCGGCAACCCCGACCCCGATAGCCGGTCCCATCAGGTACTGCGCAGCCTGACCGAAGTCGGCTAGCAGTGCAATCCCGGTATAGGTGCCGATCTGTTTGAGGATCAGCCCGATAATGAGCGAGGCGAAGAGCCCCTGGGCCATACCGTTGAGGACCCGAACCGTATACTCTCGCGCTCGGTGTGGTTTTTCAGTCTCAGTACCTGTCATTTCTGTATCCTGCGGCAGCTTTCATGATTTGGATTCGCATTCAGTGTAGCTGCAGGTGAGGAGGGGGTCAATTGCGGCGCTGCCGCAGAACCGCAGAAAACAAGGAGTCTGGAAGGATGGCGGCCCGGGGGACCGGAACCCGGCTCACAGGAGAACCCGGCACTCCGGCCTGACACCTCGGTCGTTATACCTCTTGACCCCTCGAATAGCCTGATCTACCATTGCGGGTATGGAGCCCTTTTCTGATGTCGAAGTCCTGTGGATCTCGCGCTTCGATTACGAACAGCACTGGTTTCTCCCCTCCCATGCCCATGAGGATTATTATCAGCTGATCTACCTGGCGGACGGGCAGGCGCTGTTTGAACTCGATGGGGTACCGGCTGCAGCCGCAGCCCCCTCTGTCCTATTCATCCCCCCTGAAAACGTGCACGGCATCCGGGAAATAACCGCTTCGAGACTTGTCACCCTTGATGTGAAGTTCACCATACGCAGCTCTGAGCTGGAACGACTCTGCCGATCGCTGCCTGAAATCTCCGTTCCCCCGGATACTGCGGTGCGTGACCTGCTGGAACTGATCCGGGAACAGGGGCTGCAAAAACCCCGGTATTATCAGCTGCAGTGCAGGCTCTACCTCGGCCAGCTGCTGCTGACCCTGCTGCAGTACAGCAGTTCAGGTGCAGAATCACACCGCTGCTCTCCTCAGGGGCCGCATCAGGCTGATGTCCCGGTACTGCCGCGGCGGACCAGTCTGTCTCCCCTCACCGAAGCGGTGCTTGAGCACCTGGAACAGAGCTATGCCGGCCCGGTCTGTGCAGCCTCCCTTGAGCAGCATTTCAGCTACAGCTACCGCCACATCAGCACCGTGTTCAGCAGGGACATGGGCATGACCCCGATGGCCTTCAGGGAGCGGCTGCGGATAGCACGCGCCCGGGAGCTTCTCAGCTATACCCGATTCGAGCTGAAGCAGATCAGCGACATGACCGGATTCCAGGATGTGCATCAGTTTACCCGGAGCTTCAAGAAACGTGAGGGAATGCCGCCGGGACAGTGGCGGGAACTGCTGCTCGGACAGGTACGTCAGGACATCTGTATCAGACCCGATTTCGTGAACGAACTGCGGATCGAGGAAGCAGAGAACTGAAACGGGCCGCAGAAGTTCCTGATCTGATACAAATGTCTCCCATAATGCCGCAGACCTGAGCCTGCTCCGGTGCTACACTGGATGCATTCTTACAGGCAGAAACAGTCTGCTGTCCTATACTTACGGCAGGCTGGGGGAGGGTGACGATGCCTACTACCATGACCTATGCAGATCTTCGGCTTGCCGACGGTTCGGGAGACCGCCCGCTGCAGACCGTTGCCGTTCTGGATGAACCGTACCGGCTCAGACTGGCCAAAGCAGAAATTCCGACGCCCAAGGATGACGAGATCAGGATCCGGGTTGTCTATGTGGGTATCTGCGGATCCGACCTTGAAGCGTTCAGGGGAAACCGGCAGCCTGAATTTATCACATTCCCCGCCCGCCTCGGGCACGAAGTGGCCGGAATTATTGACGCCGTGGGAACTGACGTCCGGGGCCTGAAGCCGGGTATGAAGGTTGCCTGCCGCTACGTCTGGGGTGCGTATGCCCAGTATATCGTCTGCCGCCCCTTCAACGTTCAGGTGATGCCGGATGAATTCGACATGAAGTCTCTGAGTCTCATTGAGATTATCCCGGGTGTGATTCACACAGCCGAGCTTGCCGATATCGACAGCGGAACGACCGTGCTTATCATGGGCCAGGGAGTAAGCGGGCTCATGCTGACTCAGGTCATAGCGCTCTATTCCCCTGCCAGGCTGGTAGTCACCGACCTGAAGGAGCGAAATCTCGCCCTTGCCCGCAGGTACGGGGCTACGGATACCGTCCAAATTCCCGACCCTGAAGCAGTGACAGCTGAGTACCTGAAGGAACGGTACCCTGAAGGCTTCGACGTCGTCATCCCCTGCCTGCTTGAGGGAGACTGCGTTATGGATGCAGTGAACTGCTCCCGGATCGGGGGCAGGGTGGTTCTCTACGGCGGCATCGGCACAGCCGAAGGCAAGTTCGACTTTTTCAAGGTGCACCGGAAGCGGACAGCCATAATTTCGACCGAACCCCGCCGCGATATCGACATGTACCGCTATTTCAAGGAGAGCGTATCGCTGGTCAAGGACGGCCTGATCCAGACCGACAGCTATATTGACCGGATCTATCCGCTGTCTGAGATTCAGCAGGCTTTTGAGGAACGTAACGACAAGGCGAATGACAGCATCCACATACTTATCGATACTGCTGAAGATTCCGAAAGCCGGGAGGAGAACTGATGAAAGAAAGGGTATACCGCTGGGGATTTTTAGGATACGGGCAGGTAGCGCGGGAGCGGATGATGCCGGCTGTAACCGGTCACGGACGTGCCGTCTGTACCGCTGTCGCGACGAAGTCGCACGGGAATGAAGCGGTTCCGGCCGAAACGCTCTATTGTGATTATGAGCAGCTGCTGGAAGATGAGCGGGTCGATATCGTCTACATCGCCCTGCCGAACACCCTGCATGTTGAGTGGACGCTCAAAGCCCTGGAACGGGGCAAGCACGTGCTCTGCGAGAAACCGCTTGCTATGAAGACCTCTGACCTTGATGCCGTGCAGGCAGCTGCTGAGCGTACCGGGCTGAAAGTCATGGAAGGGTTTATGTACCGCTGCTCGGAGCGGATGGGCAGGCTGCAGCAGGTTATAGACAGCGGCATACTGGGAAAGCTCCGCTACGTGCAGTCTAACTTCTTCTCCCTCTCCTCCCGTATCGCCGGCATCAGGGCTGACAAATCTCTCGGCGGGGGTTCCCTCTGGGACCTCGGCTGCTACCCGGTCAGCCTCATTACCGCTTTGCTCGGCCAGGAGGAGGCTCCTGCGCTCATCCAGGCGGCAGGCGCGGCCGAAGGGGATATCGACACAGCACTGACCGGGACTGTCGCCTACAGCTCAGGAGTAATGGGCTCCTTCGCCTGCGGCTGGCTCTCAGAGGTTCGTGACATCACGACCATGATCATCGGAACCCGGGGCATCGCCGAGGTGCAGCGGCTGTTCAACTGGGATGAGGGAAGGCTCCGGGTAACCACCGTCGAGGGGGTGAGCGAATCCGTGCTCCCGGCGGAGGATCCGTTTGCCCGGGAGATAGACGCCTTAACCGCCTGGATCGAGGAGGGAACAAAGCCGCCGATG
>CAYSRK010000369.1:0-4574 GCA_964433385.1 uncultured Spirochaetales bacterium | reverse complement strand
AATCCGTTCTCTCCTCGTCTATGAAGAGGTCCATGATCTGAAGTGATCGTCCCGCCTCAGCTTCAGCCTGCCGGTAGATGCTCAGGTAGAGCTTCTTCGGGTCTCCCCTCCTGAGAAGCCGACTTATCTCATCCTCCCAGATTCGGACAACCTTCGCATCGACTTCGGCAGTACAGAGGACAGGCAGGGAAAATTCCTGGAGCGAGGCATCCCTCTTCAGTTCCCGTACGCTGTTTCTTCCGTTGAGAAAGGCGGGAATCAGGCTGCTGCCGCGGTAGTTGCCCACGAAGTCGAGCACGACGACATACTCCTTATCCCCGCTGCGGCGCAGCCCCCTGCCGATCTGCTGAACGAGGAGACTATAGGATTCGGTAGGACGGAGCAGGAGGATATGCGATACCTGGGGGATGTCGATCCCCTCGTTGAACACATCGACGGAAAAGATTACCTGCAGGGGATGATCATCATCGGCAAGATCGTCCATCAGCCGCTCCCTCTGCACCACTGCCGTCTCCCCGGTGACGGCAGCAGAAGCAGTGCCGCGACGGTTGAACTGATCAGCCATATACCGTGCATGACCCACATTGGCGCAGAAAGCCAGCACCTTGAAGCTCCCGCAGGAGGGCAGACGGCGAAACAGGTGGGCATGAACAAGCTCAACCCGCGTGTCGTTTGAAAGGGAACGCTCGAGCTGCTGCTCATCGTAGCCCCGCCCGGTCCACCGGATAGCCGAATAATCAGTCGGGTCATAGACAGCAAAGTACTGGAAGGGAACCAGCCAGCCTCGCTCGATCGCGTTAAAGAGACGCGCTTCGTAGGCTACCGTGTAATCGCAGATCTCCAGCACATCCCGCCCGTCCATCCGCTCGGGAGTTGCTGTCATACCGAGAAGAAACCCGGGCTTCAGCTGTGTGAGGACCTTCCGGTAGCTCTCGGCAGCCGCATGATGAAACTCGTCTATCACCACATAGTCGAAACTCTCCAGGGAAAGCGCAGCGAGATTGCTCCCCCGCGACAGGTACTGCACCGTGGCAAAGAAGGACCCCTCACCCGTGTCACGCTCAAGCCGATCATTCCCTGAAACTACTCTCCCGGCAAATCCAGACCCGAAGACCCGGGCGAAGGTTTTGCAGGCCTGAATCAGGATATTCTCACGATGGGCAATGAAGAGAACTCTTCGAGCCCCGGTATTGCGGGCATCAAAAGCCGCGAGGAAAGTCTTCCCGAGCCCTGTCGCCGCAATGACTGCCGCCTTCCTAAAGCCGCTGTCGCGCAGATGAGCGAGCCTCTGAAGCGCAGCCTCCTGCGCCTCCCGCGGTTTTGGAGGTTTGGAGTCAGGAACAGACGGGTCCCGCTCCATGCGGGTATGAGCAGCTCTCCATACCGGCAGATAGGCTGCAGTGAACGCTTCGGTGAGGGGAAAACTCTGCCCCTCCCAGAACTCCAGAAACCGCCTTTTTGCCGCATCGAAAGCCGAACTTCCCGCAAAGCGAAATGATACCTCCGAATTGGAGAAGTAGTTCCACTCGACATTCTTCATCATCCCTGCCAGCGTGAGGTTTGATGAACCGATGATCAGTGAGTTTCTGCCGGTACTTTTTTCGAACAGATAGGCCTTGATATGAAAATCGGGAGGGATGAATGACCCGCCGCTGAGTGTACCCTCCGGATCGTAGATACGGACCTCACCCGCCGGCAGCGACTGCTGCAGGCGCATCAGCACCCGGGGGTTGTTGTGGTGCCCCATGAAAGAAGTGAGCAGATACACCCGTCCCTTTCGCTCCTTGAGCCTTTCAAGCGGCTTGTGCAGCAGGTTGAACACCCCGCCCGAGCAGAAAGCACTCGCAAGGAAAACCTGCTGCGACTCCTGAATTTCCCGCTCGAAGACCTTGATAAGCGAACCCTCGCTGAGCAGCTGCGGGACTGCCTCCCCTGAATGGGGGAACCCCTCCTCCCGCACCTCATCCGCTTCGCTGCAGGAGGCAAGCACCCGGGTAAGGGAGGGGAGCGCCTGCGGATTCGGCTCCTGCAGATACCCCATCACCGTGCGCAGCACTGCAGCCCGGGACAAACCCCTTCCGCCTGCCGTACGGGCGCTCTTTCGCGGTACATACCTTGGTGCTTCTTCCATACCTGCTTACATGCCCCCCGGGATTGCTGACGGTTATCACCTGTAGGGTATCATCATACCCTACACCACATGATAACTCAAATACAAAATACCGGGTCAGACCGATGGCAGGGGGAAATGGTGCAGGGTGAGAATTCTCATGCGGGCGAAAGCCGGTCAGCCCTTTGACAGCTCCCGGGCAAACTGCTTTACCGCTTCAGGCTGGTCGTTTAACACATCATCAGAGGAACCGGTGACCTTCTTGAGCAGACCCCGCATGAAGAAATTATGCTCGCTCATCCGCAGCCTGCCGCCGAGACACGCTGAGGCTGAAGCATGGTTGACGAGCGCTTTCGGAATATTCGCCTCCAGGTACTCGGTAAGCTTCTGCGCATCGAGGCAGCAGAGAAAGAGCCCCAGAGGCTGCCGCAGCAGTTCCTGCTCGTGCCTAACCAGAAACGTTTTCAGTTTTCCCGGTATCCTGCCGGCATGAATCGCGCCCCCGGCTACCACCAGGTCGAACCCGGCAATGTCCGGAACAGATGCTCCCCGCCCGAGTTTCAGGCAGACGCTCTCCCCCGGCAGTTCCTGCCGCAGTTCCTCGACCCGCTCTGCGGTGTAGCCCTTGTACGAACTGTAGACGATCAGTGTGTTCATCTCTCTTCAATCCTCCCGCTGATTGGATAGGCTATGTTCCATCTCTCCCCCGTACGCTTGACAGGGAGAGATCATGCCGTACTATAGTGCTATGGATACGCGAACCGCCGCATACTACGAGAAAATGGGTGACGAAGCAGCCCGGCGATACGAAGAGACCGAATCCCCGCTTAAGGACCTGCCCTCCCGGTTCTATCCCGAGGGAACCCTTGCCCTCGATATCGGCTGCGGTTCCGGGCGGGATGCCGCGTTTCTCAACAGCAGGGGCTGCAAGACCGTCGGCATAGATCCGAGCAGACCCCTGCTTCTCGCAGCCGGACGGCTCCATCCGGAAATTGCCGGGAACCTCTATCCCGGATTCCTCCCCGACGGTCTCGAAGGTGCGGCGGAACATAAGCCCTATGACCTCATCCTGCTCTCTGCAGTCATCATGCATATCCCGGATGACGACCTTGCCCCGTCAATTGAAGCCCTGCGGAACCTTGCCCACAGCGCAAGCCGGCTGATTATCTCCCACTGTCCCCGGAGAGAGGGTCTCGACAGGGAGCAGCGGGATGGCAAGGGCAGACTCTTCCGGCTCCGCTCCTCCGCCCTGATCGAAGCACTCTGCAGCCGGTACGGCTTTGCCCTGAAGGAACGCCTGATTCAGCAGGATTCCCTCGGCCGCAGCTCCCTGCAGTGGGAGGTGCTGATCTTTACGGCCGAATAACAGACATCAGTCCTGGAACAGCTCAACAACCTCCGCCGGAGAACGGGCAGTTACCAGGAGACGGCGGAAGGAACCGCTCTTTGTCGCCCCCGCAATCTCGCTGAGAGCCTCAAGGTGGGGACCGGTCTGCTCAGGCGGGGCAAGAATCAGGAAGAAGACGTGGGACGGTTTCCCGTCCTGTGAGTCGGCATCTATCCCCTCGGGGGAGATGCCGAGCGCCATCGTCAGAGTACTGACCGCCGGAGTCTTGGCATGCGGAATAGCGATCCCGTTCTCCAGAGCCGTACTGAACAGCTGTTCCCTCGCTGAAATCGCTTCATATATCTCGTTCGGATCTGAAATCCTTCCTGCCCGGTGCAGCAGATCAATGAGCTCCCTGAATACATCCTCCTTAACCGAGGATGCAAGCGGTACCTTTACGACCTCTTCACTAATCAAATCAATCAATGCCATATGTCTCACCCCCTGCAGAAAACAGCACCGCCGGCTGCGTATGCTGCAGCATCATCTACTCCTGTTCAAACAGATCCCAGACCCGGTCGGAATCCTTGACTACGAGAACCGTGCACGGGACAGTCCTGAGCGCCCGTTCGCTCTCATTGAGAAACTCATCCCTGCGGCTGCGGATACGCGAAAGCTCACCGACAACGAGCAGATCGATATCGAGCTCCCTGACCATCTCCTTGAGTTTTACGTGCACGCTGCCGTTGGCACGGATCGTTTCAGCTTCTATTCCTTTGGAAGCTGCCATTCCCTCGAAGTGGCTCAGGTACTTGCCGGCATCCTGCTCGAGGTCCCGCTGGTACTCAAGCTGCTCGGATTCCACAAAGATATGGCTTTTGAGCAAATCGTTCAAGGCTTGCGTATTCACGATAAAGGTTCCGTAGAGTCGGGCGCCGGTTGATCTGGCCAGCAGCACCGCATACTGGGCTGCGGTCAGCGACTCCTCGGTGCCGTCAATATAGACAAGAATTCGTTCAATAGGACTGCTCATTTCTATGCTCCTATAAAAAGTCTACCAAGAGCCTGTAAAGACTCTGATTTTTCTCTTCCTATCTTATGCAGCACCGTATGCTGTTGCCTGCATCTCCAATGATT
>CAYSRK010000368.1:0-3852 GCA_964433385.1 uncultured Spirochaetales bacterium | reverse complement strand
TATCGGCGGGGGAGCGAAGTCCCCCCTGTGGCGGCAGATTGCAGCCGATGTCTTTGACCTGCCGATTTCTGTTGTGAAGATGGAGGAGGCAGCCGCCCTCGGAGCTGCGATCCAGGCTCTGTGGACGTACAATTCCCTCAAAGGGCGCCCGGAGGGGATTGATGTGCTTACCCGGGAGCACGTCAGCCTCGATACGGCAAAGGCGTGTACTCCCGATCCGGCTGCCGCAGCCCGGTACCGGGAGGTCTATCGGACCTACAGTGGATATGTTGAGGCCCTAAGCGGTCTCTTCAGTTAGGATGCCCGCACCGGAGCACGGGTGAGGCATGGAATGAACAGAATATGAGGATAAGAGGAGAGAGAGATGAGCACCTATTTTGTCGGAGACAAGGAATATTTTCCCGGAATCGGGACAATCCCCTACGAGGGACCGAAGTCTGATAACCCCCTGGCTTTCAAGTACTACGATGCGGGAAAGCGCGTCGGCGGGAAGACGATGAGCGAGCATCTGCGGTTTTCGGTCGCCTACTGGCACTCCTTCTGCGCGAAGGGGACCGACCCGTTCGGCAGCGCTACCCTGAAATTTCCGTGGGATGATCCGGACCCGATGACCGCTGCGAGGAAGAAGGCGGATGCCGCCTTCGAATTTTTTACCAAGATCGGGGCTCCCTTCTACTGCTTCCACGATGTGGATGCCTCGGTTGATGCCGATTCGGTAACGGAGTACGAGCGCAACTACACCGCGGTCGCACAGCTGCTGAAAGAACGGCAGGAGGCGACCGGAGTGAAGCTGCTGTGGAACACGGCAAATGTCTTTTCGCACCCCCGGTATATGAACGGAGCTGCCTCGAATCCCGATTTCCGGGTGCTGGCCCGGGCAGCTGCTCAGGTGAAGGCTTCCCTGGATGTGAACGTATTCCTCGGGGGGCAGAACTACGTTTTCTGGGGCGGAAGGGAAGGCTACATGTCGCTTCTCAATACCCTGATGAAGCGCGAACTTGATCACATCGCCCGTTTCTTTGCCCTTGCCCGGGATTATGGGCGCAGCATTGGGTTCACCGGGCCGTTTCTCATTGAGCCGAAGCCGATGGAACCGACGAAACACCAGTACGACTACGATGCGGCCACTGCGATCGGGTTCCTGCGCGCCTACGGCCTCGATAAGGATTTCAAGTGCAATATCGAGAACAACCATGCTACCCTCGCAGGCCATACCTTCGCCCATGACCTGCAGGTGTGCGCCGACGCCGGCATGCTCGGGAGCGTTGACGCCAATGAGGGTGATCCGCACAACGGCTGGGATACCGATGAGTTCCCCACGAACCTCTACGATACAGTTGAGGCGATGCTCGTCATCCTCAGGATGGGCGGGTTCACCACCGGCGGACTGAACTTTGATGCGAAACTCCGGCGCAACTCCACCGACCGCGAAGATCTGTTCATAGCCCACATAGGCGGGATGGACACCTTCGCCCTCGCTCTGGACATTGCCGACAGAATCATTGCTGACGGCAAGCTTGACGGTATGCTTAGAGGCCGCTACAGCTCCTACGACAGCGGAAAAGGAGCGGAGTTCGAAGCAGGGAAGCTGACGCTCACTGATCTGCGGGATATAGCCGCAGCCCAGGGTGAGCCCGAACTGATCAGCGGCAAGCAGGAGCTGATCAGGAACATGATCAACCAGTACATTCGAGGCTGAGGCGAGAGCTTATGGTGCGTCCTCTCCGGCCAGGTCGGCGAGGGCGCTCGTAAGCAGGCTCCGCACGTTATTGCGGTTGATCGAATAGTAGATTTTATTCTTATCACCGATGCGGAACGAGACGAGTCCCGCCCCCAGCATCTTGTTGAGGTGGTATGACATCGTAGCCGCGGTAAGCCCGAAGTGCTTGGCCAGTTCGTTGCTGAACCATTCCCGTTCACCGAGGAGCCGCAGTATCTCAATCCGCTTCACATCGCAGAGGGTGTTGAAGAGGATGTTGGTCTGCAGCTTCCTGTTCTCCGATGTCACGAGGGTCGTCCTCGTGAGACCGAGCAGCATGATTTTTCCCTTGATCGAGATGAGCATGCCCGTATCGAAGGTATAGGAAATGTAAACCACCGCATCGTTGGCATGGGAGAGCAGGTCCCGGTAGTGGCCGAGGGTCAGGGTGTCGAGGAAGCGGATCGGATCCTCCCTGAAGAGCTCCCGCGCTTCAGCGGTCTTCTCCTCCCTCATGGCTGCAAGTTCATCTCTGCGGGGCAGGTAGTGCATCCGGTGGAAGTCATTGAGCGTGTTCACGATCCGCCTTCGCCACTCCCCCGGGTCATCAAGCAGCTGTTTGAGCAGCTTGTCCTGGTTTTTTGAGGTGCTTACGAGGTTCTGGGTAATTCTCTCCCGGATCTCCTTCAGGCTGATCTGCTGGGGTTCTCTCTCTTCGAGGTTCAGGTACATCAGGTACTGTCGGCGAAACTGCTCATCGCTCATCGAGCTGAGCGATTCAAGGAACTGCAGGTCATCGGTTATTTCCCTGCGATGAATGTGGAAGAAGAGGACGATGAGCGTCACAACCATGGTATGAAAAAGCAGGTCGATATCATGCTTGAGAAAGGGGGAGATGGTCCGGTCGACCTCCCGGTATATTGCGAGCAGGCCCGGATCAGGCGGGATGTTCGCCGTCTCTTTCTCTTTTTCCAGATGCTTCTCGATATAGCTGCTGAGAAAGCAGTAAAACTCCATTGCTTCATTCTGCTGCATGTTCATGGGAGTATCCTATCATACTAAGAATTTCATTTCACCTCTTTTTGCAAACATATTAGAAAAATATCTAACATTTTGCTTGACATCCTTTGAAGGGGGAGGTATAGTAATCATGTAAGTTAGAAATATATCTAACATATAGGTTAGATATCATTAAGATTACAGTATTAGGTGAAATTAAAACCTGATGGGAGGCAGATATGTTGTTTGATTCCTACATGCTCGATGAGGCGCTTCTCCACCATGCGCAGCTGGTCAAAGAGGCGAGGGAGCTGAGAAACAGCCGCCCATCGCTCCGCAGGAGGTCCGGTATATTCGGCAGGAGACTGCATGCGAAGAAAGACCGGCTGTAACATGATGCAGGCCCGGAAGATGTACCGCCGCAGCTATGCACAGTATCCCTGGAGCAGTGATAACAGTCATCCTGCTCCGGGGCAGGATCACAGCTTATCCGATGCTTTCCAGAGCCCTCTTCGCTTCTCTGATCCCGAACAGATGAGCAAAGGTGATATAAACGGCGGGCAGTAGTTGACATTCAGTGAAAATGTTTCTATAAAAAGAAACATGAATACGGTAACCTATAAAAAACTGCGGGCTGACAGGATTACTCCGCAGGTGGCATTTCTCAAGCTGGAAGGCTGCGCTCTGCTCGAGTCGGCTGTCCTCGATATCGGAAAGAGCCGCTACTCGATCATTATGGCTGCCGAGTCGTTTCGGCTTGTGCTTGATGCACGGGGGGTAGTCAGGACTGTCCCGGGTCTGCCTGATGAGATTCTCAGTTCCCGCCGGGAGCAGTTTCTTCCGCTGCTGAGAACCTACTCCAGCGAGAGCGCAGCGGCAGCCGGAACAGAGCAGCTCGATTTCCCGGTGCCTGCCTGCGGAGTGGGGTACCTCGGGTATGAGACGGCTGCCCTGATGGATGAGATCGCGCTATCCCGGCAGCGTGACCCGTTCGGACTGCCCGATTCCATCTTCATATTCGGGCGCCTGTTTGTCATTTTCGACCACTACAAGGATGAGCTGATTATTGCAGCGGTCACCCGTGACGGAGAGTCCTTCAATCCTGAAGAGGAAATTGAACGGGTCGAGAAGCGCCTCTTTGATGCCGATTTCCG
>CAYSRK010000367.1:0-17826 GCA_964433385.1 uncultured Spirochaetales bacterium | reverse complement strand
GGTTCCGCCCAGGCAGGGCCCTTCGCTATACCGTCCAAGCTGCCGGTTATGTAGCCGGCAGCTTCATCAAATCCCAAGACAAGCCTCCGCATCCGGGCCCAGTCTACCCTCCCCTCGTCGATAAGGAGCCAGATCAGGGCCGCAGCCAGAGCCGCATCCCCGCCGGGGAGAATGCCGAGCCACCTGCCTCCGGTAAGCTTCACCGAATCGGTTCTGCGCACATCGATCACAACAACCGGCGTGCCGCGTCTCTTCAGCTCCCGCAGCACCGCTTCCGTCTCAGTTCCGAAACGCGTATCAGCAGGATTGAACCCCCAGAGCACTACAAGCTGCGAGTGGAAGAGATTTCTCACATCGATACCCACATCCTTCGTACCCAGCATGAATGGGTTGAGAAACTCAACTGCGTGGCTGCTGTAGGAACCGGTCGTCTGGGTAAATCCGCCGAACAGACTCAGGAAGCGGGAAGTCAGGAGGGAAGAATTGTGCAGCGCCCCGCGGCAGGAACCCGAGCCCCCGATGCGCATAACCGAGGCAGGACCGGATAGATCCCGCACCTGTGCCAGCCGCCCGGCAGCAAGATCCAGAGCTTCATCCCATGAGGCCAACCTGAAGCGCGGCTCCCCCTCACCGCGCCTGCTGCTCCGTATCAGCGGACTCTTCAGGCGCTTCGGATGGTAGAGCAGTTTCGCGGCGGCATAGCCTTTGGCACAGCCGCGCATGAACGGCTTCGCGTGGGCGCTCTCGGTAATCTTTACCAGCACTCCGTCAGCTGTGTGGGCTGAAAGCGGACATCCCGCTCCGCAGTCGAGATTACATGAAACAGGTGTCACCGTACAGGAAGTTTTCATAGCCGCAGTATAAAAGAGAACAGCTGTACGTGTACACAGCTTTTCTGCTATACTGCGCCGGTGAATGAGTAAGAAATCGGAGAGAGTGATGCCGCTATATAGGATACATTTTACCTGGAAACACAGCGAGGTAACCCTGAGCGCCGAAAAACTCGATATGACTCACCCCTACTTCGTCTCCATCAAGGATATCAAGCTCCCCCCGACGAGCACCCTCATCATCGACCCCAACCGCGACGCCTTCGAGAAAACCTTCGGCCGCGCAAACCATATCATGATCCCCTTTCAGGCAGTAACCCTCATTGAAGAACTGAACCGGGAGGATGCTGCCCGGGACAGTGAGGCCGTGGTCTTCTCCATTGTCGAACGGGAAAAGAAGGATTCCGATACCGGACGGTAGGAGAGAGTCTGCATGCACATCTTCTTCGGCGACAGCCTTACAGCCGGAAGGCTCGGCATCAGCTATACCCGCTTCCTCCGTGAGCTCTCGAACTGCTCTTTCAGGGGAGTCGACGGCGACACCGCCGCCGGAGTGCTCTATCGGGCGCGGAGCATACTCAAGAGCAGAGCCCCTGACCGGCTCGAAGCTCTGGTAATCGAGGGGGGAAGCAATGACCTCCTGCTGCCCGCTGCGGCGGACTCCGGTCCCGCCTGGGCGGCTGCTGCTGCCGCCCTCATCAAAACGGGACGGGAACCGGTAAGCGAACCTGAACCGTTCATCCGCCAGCTTGCGCAGGGGATCGAAGCCCTCCTGCACATACAGTCCCTGCAGAATGCCGGTCCGAAGGCGATAGCCGTGATGACCCTTCCGCTGCTTGGGGAGAACCTTTCAAGCCCCCTCAATGAAAAGAAACGGAATATCAGCGCCGCTGTCCGCGACCTGTGCAGAAGCTTGGGGCTCACCTGCATCGATATCGAACCGGTGCTGGAAGAAGCCGCCTCGGGCGGCAGCTTCTTCCCCACCGATGAAGAGCCCGACATCTTCTCCCGGGATGCGGCCTTTATCAGCGGCAGTGAACAGCGGGCCCGTGAGCTCAGCGAGCATAGGGGACTGTCCGTGACAACCGACGGCCTCCACTTCAATGCAGCCGGCGCAGCCCTCACCGCTGAATGCATCACCGCAGCCCTTCGGCAGATAGGGTGAAAAATCTACCAAACAGGTAAAATCGCTTCACCCCTGCATGAAGAATGATTACATTAGAACCAAGCTCACTGAAATTCGCCGTTCATCCCTGGAAGAAGAGCCAGGATGTGAACGGCAACAGAAATACATGGAGGTTAACATGCCAGAGAGTGGAATTCTGCCGGTAGATCAGCTGCTTCCCAGCCGACTGCTTGTACTGCCCCTAACCGGAAACCCCATTTTTCCCGGAATCTTTACCCCTCTGCTCATCGAGTCGGAGGATGACATAGCGGTTATCAATAAAAGTCTCGAGCAGGACAATATGCTCGGCCTTCTCCTCGCGAAAGAGGAGAGCGTGAACGAGTTTGAACCGGCCAATCTCAACCGGGTCGGGACCGCAGCGAAGATCGTGAAGAAGATCAACCTGCCCGACGGCGGCATCAACATCTTCATCTCGACGCTTAAGCGGTTTCAGGTGAAGAAGTTCATCACCGAACCCAAACCCCTCGCCGCGGCCGTTGAGTACCTTGAGAATGAGAACGAGGAGACTATTGAAGTCCGCGCCCTCACCCGCTCGCTCATCATGGAGATGAAGCAGCTCTCCAAGGGAAACCCCCTCTTTACCGAAGAGATGCGGCTGAACATGGTCAACATCGACCAGCCGGGGAAAATTGCCGACTTTATCTCCTCAATCATGAACCTCGACAGGACAGACCAGCAGGACATCCTCGAGACTCTCGACGTGAGGGAGCGGATGGAGAAGGTGCTCATCTTCATCAAGAAAGAGCAGGAGCTGATGAAGATCCAGAAGAAGATCCAGGACAGGATCAACCAGAAGATCGAGAAGAACCAGCGGGACTACTTTCTCAGGGAGGAACTGCGGGCCATCCAGCAGGAGCTCGGGATGACCACTGACCCCAAGACAAGCGAGTACAACCGCTTCAAGGAACTTTTCTCCAAACTCCCGCTTAACGAGGAGGCGAAGGAGCAGACCGAACGTGAGCTGGAGAAATTTCAGTTCCTCGACCCCAATTCAGCCGAGTACTCGGTAACCCGCAACTACCTCGACACCCTGGCAGCCCTGCCGTGGAAGGATCCGAAACCGAAGAACTTTGACATCAAAAAAGCGCGCAGCATCCTCGATCGTGACCATTACGGACTGCAGGATGTGAAGGACAGAATCCTTGAGTACCTTTCGGTGAGAAAGCTGAAGAAGGACACCAAAGGCTCGATAATCTGCCTTGTCGGACCTCCGGGAGTGGGAAAAACCTCAATCGGCGTCTCAATCGCCAAAGCCCTCGGGAAGGAGTTCTTCCGCTTCTCCGTCGGCGGCATGCGTGATGAGGCCGAGATCAAAGGCCACAGACGCACCTACGTCGGGGCCATGCCGGGGAAGATCATTCAGGGTATGAAGATCGTGAAATCCAAGAACCCGGTCTTCATGATCGATGAAATCGATAAAATGGGCATATCCTTTCAGGGCGATCCCTCCTCCGCCCTGCTTGAGGCGCTTGATCCGGAGCAGAACGTCAGCTTTCGCGATCACTACCTCGACATCCCCTTCGACATCTCCCAGGTCCTCTTTATCGTCACGGCCAATACCCTTGATACGATACCGCGCCCCCTGCTCGACCGGATGGAGGTAATCCGTCTCTCCGGCTACATAGCCCAGGAGAAGGTGGCCATCGCCAAAAAGTACCTGATACCCAAGAGCCTCGAGCGTAACGGCATCGAGAACAAGATGGTCAAGTATCCGGCAAAAAGCCTGCTCGCCATTGCCGACGAGTATGCCCGCGAGGCGGGAATGCGCAACTACGAGAAGGCTCTGAACAAGATCCATCGCAAGCTGGCCCTGGAGATCGTTTCAGAGACGACGGAACTGCCGATCCGCATCACCTACGGCCTGCTGCAGAAGTATCTCGGAAAACCGGTCTTCTGTGAGGATGAGATCAAGAAAGCCTCCAAACCGGGAATGGCGATCGGACTCGCCTGGACAAACTTCGGCGGGGATACCCTCATTATCGAGGCGCTCAACATCCCGGGCAAGGGTGAGTTCAAGCTCACCGGGCAGATGGGCGATGTCATGAAGGAGTCGGCCAATATCGCCTATACCTACGTCAGGCATATCGGCAGCGAGTACGGCATAGATCCCGCCTTCTTTGAGAAGTACGCCGTCCATCTGCACATCCCCGAAGGGGCAACTCCCAAGGACGGCCCCTCGGCGGGCATCACCATGGCTACCGCCCTCTTTTCTCTCGTAAAAGGGATGCAGATCAAGAGCGCAACTGCGATGACCGGCGAGCTCTCCCTGGCTGGAAAGGTTATGCCCATAGGGGGACTCAAGGAGAAGGTGATCGCAGCCCGCCGCAACCGTATCAAGACGATCATTATCCCGAAGCACAACGAGCGGGATCTTGAGGAGATCCCCGATCACGTCAAGGAGGGAATTACCTTCCATCCGGTGGAGTCCATGGAGGAGGTGCTTGAACTGGTCTTCATCCTCCCGAAAAAGGCGGCGAAGAACCGTAAAGTACAGGAGAATACGTAACGTGGAGCTGCTCGCCCCCGCCGGAAACCTCGAAAAGCTGCGTACAGCCTATGCCTACGGAGCGGACGCCGCCTATATCGGCGTCCGCAGCTTCTCGCTGCGCTCACGGGCTGATAATTTCCATGGTGAAGAGTGGAAAGAGGCGGCAGCGCTCAAGAAAGACCGGAAACTTTACGGGGCGCTCAATATCTACTTCCGCAACGAGGATCTTCGTCAGCTTGAACAGGAACTCGACTACCTCACCCTCTATCCGTTTGACGCGTTCATCATCAGCGATCTCGGCATTCTCCCGATCCTGCGCACCCGTTTTCCGGATATCGACCTCCACCTGAGCACGCAGGCGAACTGCATGAACGTTGAAGCGGCCGGAATCTACCGTGACCTGGGGTTCACCCGCATCGTACCCGGACGGGAAATGAGCCTCCACGAGATAGCCGAGGTGAAGAGCCGCTGGCCCGACCTTGAGATCGAGGCATTCGTTCATGGAGCGATGTGCATGGCCTACTCAGGCCGCTGCTTTCTCAGCAGCTACCTCGCCGGGCGCAGCGCCAACGAAGGCGACTGCTCCCATACCTGCCGCTGGAAGTACCGGGTCACCGAGCTTCCCGGCACGCTCGCCCTTGAGGAGGAGAAGCGTCCCGGAGAACTCTTCCCGGTTATCGAGGGCGATTCGTTTACCACCATTCTCTCATCAAAGGACCTGTGCATGATCGATCACCTGCAGGCCCTGCGGGAGGCGGGCGTCGATTCACTGAAAATCGAAGGCCGCATGAAATCGATCTACTACGCGGCTGTGGTCACCCGCGCCTATCGCAAGGCGCTTGATGCACTCGAGGCAGGTGCATCCCCCCAAAGCTGGTCCTTTTACCGTGATGAGCTGTTCAGCGTCAGCCACCGTGAATTCTCCACCGGTTTCTTCTTTGACCGGGAGCAGATCCAGATACTGACGGATAAAAGCTACCTGAGAACGCATATGTTTCTCGGTTCGTTGGGGGAGCAGAGTCCTCCCGGTTCAGGCGTCTACAGACTCGACGTAAAAAACCAGCTGTGCACCGATGTGCCGATCGAGTTCATCGGACCCGACCAGCCGTGCATTCCCGACGGAGAATTTGTCCTCTACAACGGGCAGATGGAGCCGGTGATTAAGGCTGATCACGGCCGGCCGGCCTATATCCGCCCCTCAGTTCCGGTCGAGGAGGGCTTCATCATCCGTCGGAGGACCGATGATGCGCTGCCCTGCTAGCCGGAAATACGCTCCTCCCCGCCGCTCTCCCGTAATAAATCCGCCTCAATCTCCTCGAGGTACTGGTGGGTATAGAGCCGGTAATAGGCGCCTTTTCGGGCCATGAGCTCCTCATGGCACCCCGACTCGATCACCTTCCCCTGCTCGAGAACCAGAATCCGGTCGGCATTCCTGATTGTGGACAGACGATGGGCGATGATGAAGCTGGTCCTGTCCTTGAGAACAGTCTCTATAGCGTGCTGAATGAGCTTTTCCGTCTCGGTATCCACAGATGAGGTCGCCTCATCAAGGACAAAGATCGCAGGGCGGGCGAGCAGTGCCCGCGCAAACGAGATCAGCTGTTTCTCTCCGGTGGAGAGTACCGCACCGCCCTCGCCAGCTTCGGTATCGTAGCCCTGTTCAAAGCGGCTGATGAACTGATCAGCATTGACCAGCCTTGCTGCCTGCTCCACCTCCTCATCCGTTGCTTCAAGCCGTCCGTACCTTATATTCTCCCTGATCGTCCCGCTGAACAGGTGGGGAGCCTGCAGCACATAGCCGAGCTGCGACTGCAGTGCATGGAGTGAGTACTGCCGGTAGTCGATGCCGTCGATGAGGATCCTCCCCGAAATCGGTTCGTAGAAGCGGCAGATAAGATTCACGATGGTGCTCTTGCCGGAACCGGTCTCACCGACGAGGGCTACCGTCTCTCCCGCTTTTACACGGAGGGAAAAGTCCTCAAGGACAGGCTCGTGCTCAGTGTAGCGGAATGATACGTGGTCAAAGACAACCTCTCCCTGTAACCGGTCTGTACGGACCCCCTCGTCGACGATATCCGGCTCAGTCCGTATCAGGGAGACTACCCGCTCTGCCGAGGCCTGCGCATACTGAAACTGGGCGATAACCCGGGAGACCTCGATCACCGGATCGAAAAACCGGGTAGTGCAGAGGATAAAGAAAACCAGTTCCCCATGCGAGATGCCGCCCCACTGCAGCTGGTACCCGCCGCGCCACAGAGCTGCGGCGGTGCCGATGCTGCCGATTACCAGGACGAAGGGCAGGTAGAGCGATGAGATGCGGGCTGCGCGGATGGAAACGTGCTCCATCCGACGGGTTGTGACGCTGAACTCCCGGGAGTTTTCGTCCTCCCGCACCAGCGTCTTGGCAGTTTTCGCACCCCTGACTCCCTCGTTGAAGCCGGCGGAAACTCGCGAGTTGCTGCTGCGGACCTCACGGAACCGTTTAAGCATCACCCGCTGGAAGAGATAGCTGACAGCTGTGAGCAGGGGAATAACCGAGAAGGCGACGAGGGCGAGCTGCCAGTTTACAGCCAGCATCAGACCGGCGAGCATGAGCATCAGGGTTGTCCCCCAGGCTATATCGACTATCCCCCAGGTGATGATCTCACCAAGCTTGCGGATATCAGAGGTCATACGGGCCATCAGCCAACCGGTCGGAGTACGGTCAAAATAGCTGAAGGTCAGCTTCTGGATCCGGGCGAATGCGTTTCTCCCGATCTCGTAGCGCAGATGCGATTCAATCACCCCGGCTATTTCGATAAACTTCCAGATCGCCGCAGCCTGCACGGTATAGACTGTCGCGAGCACAATAGTGTAACCCGGAAGACGGCTGATCCGGTCTGCCATGATAATGTGATCTATGATCCAGCCTGTCAGATAGGGAGTCACGGCATCCCCGGCCGCCAGGAGCACCATCATAACCAGCAGCAGGGCTATTCTTTTTCTCAGTGAGTCTGCATAGGAGTAGATCGTCCTCCACATGCTCCAGTCGATCCTGCTCCGGGTAAAATCGGTGTCTTCATGAAAATCTGCTGAACTCATACAGTTCCCCCTGCCGGTGCTGTTTCAAGGTTGTCAGCCGCCTCACTGCCGGCTGACTGCAGCTCCCAGATCCTCCGATAGAGTCCTTCACGGGCAATGAGCTGTTCGTGAGAACCGATCGCTGTAACCGTGCCGTGTTCGAGGACTATGATCATGTCGGCTTCCGAGAGCGTGGTGATCCGGTGCGATATGATCCAGGTCGTCGGTCGCTCCTTCCTCCGCTGCAAAGCGTGCCTGATCAAATGATCAGTAACAGTATCGACCGCGCTGAGTGAATCATCGAATATCATGACGGGCGGTTTTCGTATCAGCACCCTGGCTATGGCTATCCGCTGTTTCTGCCCGCCTGAGAGGGTGACTCCGCCCTCTCCCACTTCCGTATCGTACTGCTTGTCGAACTTCATAATCACCGAGTGTACAGCTGCATCCGAAGCGGTCCTGCGGACCTCTTCATCGCTGCTCTGCGGGCTCGCTATCGTAATATTCTCCCGTATCGTCCGGTTGAAGAGAAAAGGCTCCTGCAGCACAAGCCCCACCCGGCTGCGCAAGTGCTTCTTGCTGATGCTCTTCAGCGGGATGCCGTCAATAAGGATCTCCCCTTCGGTCGGCTCGTAAAGCCGGGTGATCAGATGCACCAGCGTCGACTTGCCCGATCCGGTGGCGCCGAGAACAGCGACGGTTTTCCCCGCCTCAACGGTAAAGTTCAGCCCTTTGAGCACCGGCTTACGGCTCCCGTAGGAAAAGGAGACATTACGGAACTCTATCTTCCCGCGTATTTCCGGGACAAGGGTTCCGTCATCGGAAAACTCGTCCGGACACGCCTGCCCGAGAATATCACCAATTCTGTCGCGGGCGACAAACATTTTACCCATGTCGGTAAGGATGCGGCCCATCTGCCTGATCGGCCAGAGTATCCGCTCAATGTAGGCGATGAAGGCGACGTAGACCCCGATCGAAAGAGAACCGACTGCCGTAAGGTAGCCCCCAATCACCACCACGAGGGTTATCTGCATCAAACTCAGCCAGTCGGAGAGCGACCAGTAGTAGGCCAGAATACGCAGCAGGGAGTAGATCCCGTCCCGGTAGGCGCTGTTCTTCTGCTCAAACTTCTGCTTTTCAAACTCCTGCCGGGCAAAAGCGCGCACCACCCGGATGCCGGTAAGGTTCTCCTGAATCACATTCGATAGGGCTCCCTCCGCCTCATCCACGGTCTTAAAGGTTTTCCTCACCCGCTTGAAGAAGTAAAATGAGAAAAAGAAGATCACCGGGAGGAGCACCAGCGAGATCAGCATCATCTTCACGTCAAGGGAAGCCATGATCACCATTGTAATCGAGAAGATGAAGACAGCCCGCCCGATTTCAGTCAGCTGGTTGGCGAAGAACATCCTGACCGTCTCCACATCGGATGTGCAGCGCTGCATGATGTCCCCGGTCTCCGCGTTGACGTGGTAGCGGTAGCCAGCATTCTGGAGTTTCCGGTAGAGCGCCTCCCTGATCGTCCGGGCTGTCCGCTCAGCCGCCTTCGCCGTGAGGATCCCTTTGAGGTACATACCGTATCCGCCTGCGGCGGTGAGCAGCAGGAAGAGCAGCGCATTGTACAGCAATCTCCCCCCGATATCGTCCCAGTTTCCCCACGCCGTTATCCGGACAAACCAGGCCGGCAGCGAGCTCTCCTCCCCTCCGAGAATGCTGTCCAGGACATAGGTCAGGATTAGCGGTCTGGCCATCATGATGAGGGTGGAAATGCCTATGGATACTATTCCGCTTATGTAGAGCAGTCTGGCCCCTTTCATCCAGCTCCAGACGCTTACTGCATGTTTCTTTCTATTGTTTCTTTGATTCAGCACACTCTGCACCTGTACTGCAGCCTGTATCACATTCAGGCTGACTGTTCGGGAGGACACAGCTCCTCCGCAATACATTCCTGTACGCTGCACAGGAATCCCGCCTTCACACCGCGCCTGCAGCTGTTAATGAGGTGAATTGACTGTAAGATTGTTACATGGCACTAAGGCAGTTGTCTGTACAGCAATTCCCGCATTTCAGCTGCTGAGAAGGAAATAATCATTGTAACCATACATACGCCTCCCTGAAATGACCGCGAATTGCCAGCTACTATCTAACCACTGTTTCATTCTGCTGTCAATTCTTTGTCGATAATTTTTTCTTTTTTTTTACCTGCCCCGTCTATCGGGAGATCCAGCGCACCAGGTGAGGCTCGATGACCGCCTCCATCCGGTTCTCTCGTTCAAGATAGCTCAGGTAGGAGCGAACTGAACTGCCGACCAGCACGTACTGCGCATGGTTCATGGTGAGCGAGAGACGACGGGAGACCTCCTCAATGATCTCGTCAGGGCTTTTCGGTTCCCTGCAGATCTCGCAGATCAGCTGAGCGAGGGAGAGGACCGCCTCCCGGTTGAGGGCGGCGAGTCCCCGGATATCCTCGACCGGCTCGGCATGGGAGGGGACGAAGAGCCGGCAGGTACAATGTTCAAGAAGGTCCAGGGTGGTGAGAAAACCGGCAACGTCGAACACGTAGAAGAAACGGTACTTCCTGATAATCTTTTCGCTGAATACGGCATCCCCTATGAAAAAGACCGAATCAGGGGTGGTAAAACCGAGCATCTCGACAAAGTGGCCGGGTAAGGCGGTGACCTCGATATCGAAAGGGTCCACCGTGTGCTCAGGGGTGAGAATATCGGTGACTGCTGAAGGCTGAGCCTGGAGGAACTTGCCGGTTATCGCCCTGTGGGGGTAGCCTCCCCAGAGCAGCATCGGTTCACACTGCGGGCTCTCGATAAACGGCTTCTCCCGAAGAGAGGATCCTATGCGGCAGGAAAAGAGGTTCTGAAGATAGCGGTTCCCGCCGACATGGTCGGCATTGGAGTGGGTGGCGCAGATAATATCGAGGTGCAGACCCATGCCGTCAAGAATCTTTCTCACATTCCTGCCTGCATCCTTATCGCCGCCGCTGTCGATCAGCGCTGCCTCCCCTCCCCGCTCATATAGCCCGAGGTTCACCGGACCCTCAATGCAGTATGTGTGCGCTCCCAGCTCCCTTACTCCTTCTGCGTGCATGCCGCACTCCTTTTCTTACTGTTTTTGTCAGTTGTCATCGCGCCCTGCAGATGACTATATTAGTATACACCGGTTACGGTAAACAGGGACATATCCTGCAGCAGCAAGGGCGGTACTGTTCCTGACGTGTCCATCCCGCTATGGAGGTAACAAAAACTATGTTCAGTATGCATAAACGATTTCATACCATCGTGAAAACCGCAGCAGTCGCGGTTTTCCTGCTCAGTGCCGGAGCTCTGCTCTTCGCCCAGGGAGCTGCAGAGCCGCAGGAGCCGCTCACCGAGGCGGAACAGGAACCCGCGGAGGGACCTTCTGCCGAGGCTGTCTACGCCGGGGGCTGCTTCTGGGGAGTGGAGTACTACCTGGAGCAGCTTGAAGGCGTATACAATGCTGTATCCGGCTATACTGGAGGAACCACTGAAAACCCCACCTACTATGACGTACTCTCTCATACCACCGGCCATGTCGAGGCGGTCAGGGTTACCTACAATCCCCAGATCATCTCCTATGAGGAACTGACGAAATACTTCTTCGAGATCCATGATCCTACCCAGACTGACGGACAGGGTCCTGACATCGGGGAACAGTACCTCTCGGTGATCTTCTACGCCGATGGTGAGCAGAAGGAAACAGCCGAGAAACTGATT
Organism: uncultured Spirochaetales bacterium; assembly: GCA_964433385.1. Lineage (GTDB taxonomy): Bacteria > Spirochaetota > Spirochaetia > JABMQR01 > JABMQR01 > M55B182. The sequence goes on along the minus strand of CAYSRK010000367.1, from coordinate 6,516 downwards.
GCCATCCTTGAGGGTGAAGGCTACGATGTGGCAACTGCGCTGCGGGAGGCGCAGCGGTTCTGGCCGGCAGAGCTCTACCATCAGAACTACTACGAAATCGGAGGCAGCCTTCCCTACTGTCACAGCTACGTCAAGCGTTTTCCCTAGAACGTCTAGGTGGAGGAAAGACCGGTACTGCGCCCTCCCAGACGCTCCCGGCCTTCCGCAGCGGCCTTCAGCTCATAAGCGGTGAGCAGCAGGAGGCCGAGCAGCGGCAGAACCGTCATGGTCCGGTACATGACGGGAAAGCCGAAGCGCTCAATAAGGAGACCTGCAAGCGGACTCCCGATGAAGGCGGCCAGGCCCCAGGCGAAGGCTGTATAGAAGCTCATCGCGAAGGTCTTTCTGCCGGCCGGGACTTTCTCGTTGATGTAGCTGATTGCCGCTGCGTGGGTAAAGCCGAAGGTGAGACTGTGGAGCAGCTGCGCTGCCCCGATAATGACCAGCGAGGTGGTAAAACTGTAGATCAGCATCCTGATGATCATGGCGGTCAATCCCGCGGCGGCAGCGCGGTAGCGACCGACCGACCGTATCAGCTTGCCGGCGAACATGATCGGCAGAACCTCGGCAACCACGGCGATCATCCAGAATATACCGACATTCGCGACCCCCAGCTCCTCCTGCAGAAAAATCGAAAAGAAGGAGTAGTAGCTGGCGAACCCCATTCTTCCAAGCAGTAATGCCGTCATGAGAATGAAATAGAGCGGCGGAATTCCCGTCTCCGGGGATCCGGGCACCTCTTCTGCGGTGACGCTCGGGCGCCTTACAGGAGGGACGGCCGCCAGGGAAAGCGCATAGAGCAAAGCGAAGATAAGTGTGCCTCCGGCGATCATCCGGGGAGTCGGAGAATCGAAAATGCCGGTCACCTCAAAGAAGAGCATGACGAGGGCGAAGCCGATGCTCCCTGAAACGCGGACGTGGCCGTAGTCGTGTTCAGGGTCGGGCAGGCCGTGGCTGATCATCGAGTCGTTGATGGAGAGTATCGGCTTGAAGGCAAACCCGAGAACTGCGGAGGTAATGAAGAGCAGGAAGAGAGATTCAATCCTCACCATCAGCGTGATGACCAGCGCGATGACGGCAGTCGCGAGCAGCAGGACCCGTCTGAAGCTGCCGGTACGGTCTATCAGGCTGCCGAGCACCAGCGGTCCGGCTATTCCGGCGATCTCCCAGACGCCGAGCATGGTTCCGGTGACTGTCGGAGAGAGCCCTTTGCCGTAGAGGAATATCTGGAAGTAGGGAATCAGCACAGCATACATGGCAAAAAACAATGATACGCTGATGATGTAGCGGAGTTTCAGGAATGTCATGTCTGAGGTGTATCATGAATGCCCGGTTGTGTCGAGTAAGTGCTGCCAGTCCAATCGCCCGCTCTTCTTCAGGTGTTCAAGGTGCGTTATACTGGGGGACATGTACAGGAGGCAAGGCGGATGTGTTTCAATATGGCGCTGGTACGGGAAATTGAGGAGCTTAAGGCCGAGTTCCGGGCCGATTTTACCGCGTATCCGCTGTTCGGCTCCCCTCGGCTCGAATTCTTCAATGCTTCGGGGTTCGAGCACCCGCTCTGGCCGGTTATCTGCAGCGGCAGCCCTGAAAGCGGCTCCTGGGTCCGCTGGGGCCTGATTCCCCACTGGGTTCGTTCCGCCGGGCAGGCGAAGGAGATCAGGGCAAAGACGCTCAATGCACGCGGGGAGACGGCCGCCCGCCTTCCCTCCTTCCGCAGTTCCTATCCCGGCAAGACCTGTCTGGTCATAGCGGACGGTTTTTATGAACCGCACCGATACCAGGGCAGGTCCTATCCCTTCTATCTTTCCCGCCTGCGGGGGGGGCTGATGTCGCTCGGAGGCATCTACGCTGACTGGAAAAACCCCGAGAACGGGGAGACGGTACGGACTTTTTCCATCATCACCGTACCGGCGACAGGAATAACCGCTGCAGTTCATGCCCATAAGCTCAGAATGCCGCTGATCATCCCCGAGCAGAGGCGAAGCCGCTGGCTCGATCCTGACGTTTCAGTTGATGAGCGCAATGAGCTCATCGTGCCCTGGGAACCGGAGGATTTCACCGCGTATCCGGTTTCTCCTGCCCTTTACAGCCGGACCGAAGAGAGCCGCTCTTCCGGCATCAGAAAGCGGTATCGATACAGCATACCGGAAATTGACGGCCTCGGTTCGGGTGGTCAGGGAAACGGGCTTCAGCTGGAACTGCTTTGAGGAAAAAAGAGGCTGGACAATGCGGCGGCAGTCCGCTATACTTAACATATGTTACGTATACCCTCCGATCAGTCATTCCCGCCCGAACACATCCCGCTCTTCACCGAGTCGATCCGGGCAGGATTCCCCTCTCCGGCCGCCGATTACGCCGAGGAGAGCCTCGACTTCAACGACCTGCTCATCCGCCGCAGGGCGGCTACCTACTGTCTGCGGGTCGCCGGAGATTCGATGAGCGGAGCCGGCATCCTTCCCGATGATATCCTGGTGGTAGACCGCTCTCTCTCCCCCGCAAACGGCGATATCGTGGTCGCCGCCCTCAACGGAGAGTTCACGGTGAAGCGGTTTTCCCGCTCCCGCGGAAGCGTCGTCCTGCATCCGGAGAACCCCGCCTACCGTGCCATTGCTATCGGCGAGGAGGAGGATTTCCAGGTCTTCGGGGTAGTCACTGCGGTGGTCCGCCAGCTCCAGCGCCGGCGCACGGGTACTCAGGGAACCTGGTAGGGGCTTCAAGGGGGGAGGCATGGTGGGTCTGGTCGACTGCAACAGCTTCTATGCCTCGTGCGAGCGGATATTCCGTCCCGACATAGGCTCCCGTCCTGTTGTGGTTCTTTCCAACAACGACGGCTGCATCATCGCCATGGACAGGAAGGCCAAGGAGAGCGGCATCAAGCGCGGAACCCCCTACTTTCAGGTCAAGGCCGACCTGGCTGCGGCGCAGGCGGCAGTTTTCTCCTCAAACTACGCCCTCTACCAGGATATTTCGAACAGAATCATGGAGATCCTGAACCGCCACGTAAAGAGCATCGAGACCTACTCGATTGATGAGGCGTTTCTCTTTCTCAATGATAACCGCATCCCCCTGGAGGAGCTCGGCCGCCTGATACGGGAGGATGTTTCCCTGAGCACCGGTGTTCCGGTCTCTATCGGTTTCGGCCGGACGAAGACCCTCGCAAAGATTGCCAACCGGCTGGCAAAAAATAGGCCGGATACGGGCGGTATCTACCACCTGCGGGAGGAGGAGGAAACGCAGGTGCTCGCTTCGGTCAATGTGCTCGATATCTGGGGGGTTGGAAGGCGCAAGACGGCTTTTCTGCTGCGCCACGGCATCCGGACCGCCCTGCAGCTGCGTGAGGCTCCGGATTACTGGGTAAGGAAGCACCTTACCACGACCTCCCTCAACACGGTGTGGGAGCTCCGGGGCCGTCCCTCGATCCAGGAGGAGCTCAAAACACCGTCCAAGCAGATGATTCTCTCTTCGCTGAGTTTCAGCCGTCCCGTCAGGGATGCCGAGACCCTTGAGGAGGCGGTCTCACGCTACGCTGCGACTGCTGTACGGAAGCTGACAGCCCAACGTTCCGAAGCGGCAGGGGTAACGGTGTTCATTCACACCCACCGATACAAGGAGCCCTTCTTCTCCGGCAGCCGGGAGATAGTCTTTGAACGGCCCACCGCCTACCTTCCTGACATCATCCGCTGCGCCATCGGGGGGCTCCGTTCGGTGTACCGGCCAGGGTACGACTACATCAAGGCAGGGGTCTGCCTCTTCGGTATCGACACGGCTGAACGGTACCAGTACAATCTCTTCTCAGAAGAGCGGGATGAGAAACGGAGAATGACTGAGGCGGTGCGGGAGATCAGCGGGCGGTTCGGGCCGCAGGCTATCTGCTCCGGAATGTCCGGTCTCTCCGGCGACTGGGTCATGCAGCGCAGGATGCTTTCACCCTGCTACACGACCCGCTGGTCCGATCTTCCCGTCGTCTGCTGAATGCGGGCTGAAGAAAAGTCGGATTGGGGGAGCATATGAAAAGTAGGGTATATGGAGTCCTGCTGTGCGCGCTTGCGATCATGTCAGTTTCCTGCGCGCGTACACCGGCCTCTCAGGCTGCCGGTGAGCCTGTGCCGGCCTCTGTTGCTGTGACGATTTCTGCAGCTGAATTCAGGGAAGGACTCGTATCGGACCCCGATGCGCTGCTGCTCGATGTACGGACCGTTTCCGAGAATGAAGAGAGTCGCCTGGAAGGGGCTGTTCTGATACCGGTCGGGGAGCTTACGGCACGCATCGATGAAATTGCTGAGTACCGTGAGCAAACGGTCTACATCTACTGCAGGTCGGGAAGCCGCAGCCGTACCGCGGCCGCACTGCTTCTGGAGGCCGGTTTTTCCTCCGTCGTTGATCTTGAAGGAGGCATAGGAAGCTGGCTCCGCACCGGCTTTCCTGTGATAACCGGAGCAGAGCAGGATTGAACTTTCGTCAGTCGACGAGAAACTGCGCTTTGAGAAACTCGAGATCTATTTCGGGATAGACCGGGTAACGGGCAAGCAGATCAGAAACCCGTTTCTGCGCCTCTTTTCGCGCGCTCTCATCAAGATCGAATTTCGCCTTGCTCGGTTTGCCCGCGTTGGCGCCTTTGGTCAGAATGGATGCTTTCGTGCCGGAGAGAATGAGCTTGAGCACGACGGCAATTTCCTTCATCTCCTCGGGTCCCATGCCGAGGGTAGTCACCGCAGGCGTGCCGAGGCGCAGTCCGCTCGTGTACCATGGTCCGTTTATATCGAATGGAAGCGCATTGCGGTTAAGGGTTATGCCGCATTCGCGCACGGCATTCTCTGCCTGCCGGCCGTTGATACCGAAAGGGGTCACATCGATGAGCATCAGGTGGTTGTCCGTTCCGCCTGTGGCGATGGAGATCCCCTCCTCCTGGCACGCTGAAGCGAGTGCCCGGGCATTTTCGACGATCTTCGCGGCATATGCGCGGAAATCGGGGCTGAGCGCTTCGGTGTAGGCGACTGCCTTTGCCGCCATAGCATGCGGGAGCGGTCCCCCGAGCACCATCGGGCACCCCTTGTCCACTGCCTCGGCAAATTCCTGCCGACAGAGAATCATCCCGCCCCGGGGTCCCCGAAGCGTCTTGTGAGTGGTTGTCGTGATAATATCGGCGTAGGGTACCGGGTCAAACTCCCCGCTCATCGTTTTCCCTGCAACCAGACCGGCGAAGTGAGCCATATCAACCATGAGCACTGCTCCGGTCCTGTCGGCAATCTCACGCATCCGTTTGAAATTGATCAGCCGCGGGTATGCGCTGTATCCGGTGAGCAGAATCAGGGGGCGGATTTCCATCGCCTGCCGTTCAATTTCATCATAGTCGAGCAGGCCTGTCTCCCGGTCCACGGTATAGGAATAGGCATCAAACATCTGGGCCGAGACATTGAAGCGGTAGCCGTGAGTCAGGTGGCCTCCCGAGTAGTAGTCGAGTCCAAGCAGCCGCTGATTACCCAGCTCCTCCCTGACTTTGTTCCAATCCTCACGGGAGAGGTTGTTCGGGTTCGTCTCGCCGAGCTTCTCAAGGATGGGGTTCTGGACTCTCTGGGTCAGAACAGCCCAGAAGGCGACCATATTTGCATCAGCACCGCTGTGCGGCTGAACATAGGCATGCTCAGCCCCAAACAGCTCTTTAGCCTTCTCTACTGCATCGGATTCGATGGCATCAACGTTGTCGCAGCCGGCGTAAAACCGGTGAAACGGGTAGCCTTCGGCGTACTTGTCGGTGAGCAGATTGCCCATAGCGGCCTGAACTGCATAGCTGGTATAGTTCTCACTGGCTATGAGCTTCAGGTATGAACGCTGGGACTCAAGCTCCCGGACTATGCTTGCCGCAGTCTGCGGCGAAACTTCAGCAACAAGCTGCAGCGAAGTGATATAGGAAAGAAAGCCGGGATGTATCCGGTCTGTGCCGGCTAGATAGGCCTCTATACTCCCTTTTTTCATTTCTGTTCCTCCTTTGGATTACTGATCCTAATTCATAAAGATTCCTACTCTGTACCGTTAACAGTATAACGATATAGAGCATTTGTCAATAAATGAAGATTTCGTAAATATAAATCGTAGTATTTTACTGTTTACGGTAAATTTCACTACCCGTATTTACCAATATGTAAATTACCGCAAAATTGTATACTACCCCCCCATTTCTGCTGTTCCAGGGCTGTTTCCTTAAAAAAACTACCATTTAAAGCACTTATTTGCAATATCGTATTGCATTCTTATAATATTGTGATATGATTTTAGCAGAACTAAAACCTAAGGGGGCTCAGATGAGTTTACATGATGAGATCGTAGAACAGTTTGAAGCATATGTGGCTGAAAATCAGAAGTTTGAGGAAAAGGGCGTGAAAGCCGCTGCTGCACGGGCCAGAAAAGCTCTGGGGGAACTGGGAAAGCTCACGAAAGAACGCCGGAAAGAAATCCAGGAAAAGAAGAATACGATGT
>CAYSRK010000366.1:0-5310 GCA_964433385.1 uncultured Spirochaetales bacterium | reverse complement strand
GGTCCACTACGAGCGTCTGATCCTCGCGACAGGCGGGTTCTTTCTGGTGAACGTCGGTGCAGCCACCAATTATATCGGCTTCGGGCTCTACGGACTGTTTATCATTGTTCAGGTGCTCAAAGCCCTCAGACATCGAGCTGCGGCTGCTGATAGTCAGAATCCGTAGCATAAGTGATAAAAACCAAGCAGGAGTGTAAACGTGCAAGAGAAACTATGGCGAAATGAGAATTACTGGGTAAGTCCTTTTAACTTTATACCTGAAGTGACTGCCGGAAACAGGGATCTTCCGAAGAAGGTCTTGATCCACGATGCGACGATGCGCGACGGGGAGCAGACTCCGGGAGTGGTCTTCAGGCTGGAGGATAAGGTCAGGATAGCAAAGTACCTGGATGAGCTCGGTGTGGACAGGATCGAGGTAGCGCTGCCGGCGGTTTCCGAGGAGGATCAGCAGTCGGTGCGCGAGGTGGTGAAGCTTAACCTCAAGGCTAAGATCTTCTGCTTAAGCCGGGCTACCGAGAGTGATATCGACCTGGCAGCAGCGTGCGGAGCCGACGGCATCCTCCTTGAGCTGCCGGTCGGAACACCGCGGCTTCTCTACCAGTTCAAGAACTGGAACGAGGATAAGGTTATCGATGCGACGCTTCACTGTCTCGACTACGCCCGCGGCAAGGGCCTCGATATCGTGCTCTTTCCGATGGATATCAGCCGCAGCGAGCCGGAGTTCTTTGAGCGCTTTCTCGCAGCAATCGCCGCCCACGGCAACAAGCCCGACTCCATCGCCTTAGTCGATACCTGCGGATGTCTGCTGCCCCAGGCGGCAGCCTACATGGTGCGCAGGATGCGGGAAGTGACCGGGTGCAGTATCGAGATCCACACCCATAACGACCTGGAGATGGGAGTAGCTGTTCCTCTCGCTGCTGTCGCGGCCGGAGCGGAAGTGGTCCACTGCAGTGTCGGGGGCATCGGCGAGCGAACCGGCAACACCCCGCTTGAGGCAGTTGTCGTGGCTCTGAAGACTCTGCTCGGGGTTGAACTGAATGTCGATATCGGCAGCATCTACAAGACAATGCACGCAGTCCTCGCTATGGCGAATGTACGGATCAGCCCGAGCAAGCCTATTATCGGGGAGCAGACCTTCACCCGCGAGTCGGGCATGGGGATCAACCTCATCAAGGAGCAGCCGCTTGCCATGTACGCCCTAAACCCGAAATTCCTCGGCAGAGAGGCGAACTACGTGCTCGGGAAGAAGTCCGGGATACTTTCGGTGAGGATGAAGCTTGCGGACTTGGGCATAACGGGGGTGTCAGAGGAAGAGGAGCAGGAGATCATGAAGCGGGTCAAGCTGCAGGGGATTGAACGGAAGCGCCTCGTCAGCGACGAAGAATTCACCCAGATAGTCTCAGAGGTGCAGAAGGCGGAGTAAATTCTCAGGATAACTGCAATACCTTCAAACGACAGCGTTTCGGGTCAGAAACATAGACCCGGAACGCTGTTTTTTTGCCGAAGGAGGATGATTCAGTATCCGGATCAGAAACACCAGTGCCCCCTCCGCTTCACCGGAGACGGGCATGGAAGAGCTGTTCTCTGACCGACAAGCAGGAATTGAGGGGAGTTCCATCCAGTCAAAAGGGAAGATATGCGTTCCTGGGTTTTGGCGACCGCCCATGAAAATCCGGGAGACGGTTCCTTAAGAATCAGTACAGAAAGCACGTCCGAGATCAGCCTGCCAGACACTGCTCACTCTTCATACCAGCTCTGATCTGGATGAAACGAACGTATCAGTGGACACCCGCTTGAGAAACCCGTATGATTCGTCACGCTGCTCACATCCCAGCCGGAGATGTCCTGAAAAAAAGTTTTTGCATTCTCAAACATATAGCTCATATCTGTTACGCTGCTCACATCCCAGCCGGAGATATCCCGATGGAAATATACTGCCTCCCTGAACATGCAGGACATATCCTCCACGCTGCTCACATCCCAGCGGGAGATATCCTGATTAAAAGCAGATGCACCCCAGAACATGTAGGACATGTCCGTCACGCTGCTCACATCCCAGCGGGAGAGATCCTGATTAAAAGCAGATGCATACCAGAACATGCCGGACATATTTGTGACTGCACTCACGTTCCAGCCTGAGATGTCCTGATTGAAAGAATCCCTACCGTTAAACAGATTCGACATGTCAGTGATCTCTGAAGTGTTCACCTTCGTGACATCCTCTCCCCGGTCTATCATCCCCAGCAGGTCCTCTCTTGTTAGAGGGGCGGGAATTACCGTGAAGGGGACTGCCGCACTGGAAGTCACGCTCCCCTTCCACACCACGCACGTCAGATGATAATCACCAACCTCCAGATCCTTTCCGAATGTGACGGAGGAAGCTGACTCCCCGATTAACCGTATCCCGTTCACGAACCAGGCATATGCATCCACTTCTGCTGAAGTCTCTGCTGTGACTGTCATGGTGTTTCCATGCACTAATTCTTCCGGCGCATCAGGAAAACTGACTGCTATCGGGTTTTCCATCAGCTGTGTTATCAATAAGGAGAGCGTTCCTGTTTTATCCGTTATGATCGATATGGTACCGCTGGTTGTCTGATCCTTGACTATCTGCAAGGTTTCCCGCTGAAATCCCATCGGGCTCCCCCCATCGGACAGCATAACCTCCAGGCCGTAGCAGCCTGCAGCCAAATCCTGAATACACACACTACCTTGCTGACCGGTTACCTCACAGGTCACTGGCGGCAGTACTTCCTCATCATCGGCATCCTTCAAGGTAAGCAGCAGGGAGGGAGAAGCGAGCTCTTCATCATCCCAGACTACGGTTGCTGAAAAATCACCTGTTCCGGATAATTCAGATACGGTAACCTCCGCATTCGTATCCTTCCCGGCCTGTATCACTACCGTGCAGCTGCCAGTTCCAATGCGCACTGGCTCCTCATCATCATTGTAGGCCTCTGCCGTTATGCTCCATTCACCCCGCATAAGGCCGCTGCGCGTGAGACTTTCTTTGCCTATGATCTCTTCGGTAAAGCTCTCCCCGTCGGGTCCTTCACCGTGTATTACGTAGCGTGCGATATCCATGGAAATGGGGGGGAGCATCGTTCTGACTGCCGCCCCTTCGTCTACGATGGAGATGTGTAAACCGCCTCTATTGAGGGACTCCGACGGGATATAGGGCCCGATGCTGTCGCAGCTGCTGAGCAGCAGTGCTGCGGCAAGCATGCTTGTCAAAGGCAAAGATAATCTTTTGTGCATGATCACTTCTCCAGGCATCAATATGCAGAATTAAGAGCGGGATTGTACGGGAGGCTTCATGTCTGCTCTTTACAGCATAATAACCCATGTAACGTGCACGCAAGCGGAAACGAGGCTTTTCAGTGAAATAAACGCAATCCTATGCCGGGCGTATCTGTTAATCAAGGGAATAGTCATTTCCCAGCCCCCCGCCGGCGACATTCCCTATCGGCTCCCCCGCCGTAACCAGCGGAGAGAAAAATCCCTTGACGCCGATAGTGAACTTCGAGTCTTTCAGGGCAAGGCCTGCAAAGCCGTTTATCAGAGGACCGATAGAGAAGAACGGCTCCCCGGGGTCATCAAGGGAGGAGTTATAATCGGGTCCGTAGTGGAGCACAACTCCCAGTCCGCCTCCGACTACCGGCACAGCTCCAGAGCTGCTTCTTAACGTCTGTTCGTACATGACCACAGGTTCAAGCTGAAGCATGCCGAAAGCGGCTCCAAAGACAATGGGGCGGAAAAGCGGCAGGTTGAAGACCACATCTGCCGACTCATTCACAGGAAGCCTGATATCGACATAGACTTCCCCGATCGGCCCCCCGGGAACTCCTGCCGGCGACCCGACGCACATGCGGACATTGTCATACCGTCCGCCGGCGAGAAAACGAACTCCCAGTGAAACTCCTTCAGATTCCTCGGCAGAGAGAGCCGATGCCGAGAAAAGAACAAACGCAGCCAGCACAATCACTATCCGTTTCATATTCCCACCCTTTCGCTTCTGTCCAATTCTTGAGCCGCCTTCACCTGTGCAGCCGCTGCGCAGCTGTCCCGCTGAATATTCTGACGGACAGTTGAAGCACTCGTTGCAGTATTGTATCATACCCTGCCATATTGACCACAAGAATATTCACTAATGGGCCTGGCTAATCAGTCCCTGCCGGAATTATTCTCTCAGCCGTTGCCTGAACATGTACACTGCAGCATCAGACAGTGAATGCGCTTTTTGAGAGGGTTTAATTTCCATCACGACGGTAAGAGTAAACTTTCCCTGTCAGCGGGGTAGCGGCTGAGTTAGTTTTCTCCATATATGATCAGAGCGGCTGCGCAGCAGCAACCGGACCGGCCTATGGAGAGACCGAAGCCGGCGGCATTTTGCCGGCGGCATTTTGCCGGCGGAGGAGAAGATGTGAAAGATGATAAGTTCGGGTATGGCCGGGTCTTTCAGCTTGTGAGGGGACTTGCCGGAGAAGCCGGCGGAGCCTGTCAGGCCTTTCCGATCATCCTCGCCCTGCCCAAAAAACAGCGCTGCGACGGACAGGTGGTCATGAGAACCCGCCTGAACGATGAAAATTTCATCGGACCGCTGGAAGAACGATTCAGGACATTTCTTACCGATATGGCAGCCGTCAGGTAGCCGCTCCCGGCCCACCGTCCAGAGCATCGCCAAGAACATCGCTCAGAGCCCCTTCGGCCGATCGTTCAGATGAAAGCTCCAGTGGAATCCGAACGCTGAACTTACCTCCGGCAGCCGCTGCAGCCGCAAACCCGGCATCCTTTGTGAGCAGGGCATGACCCGATGTCACTGCAAGAGCTGCCGCACAGCAGTCTCCCATGTTCAGCCTGGCTGGAACGATTGAAGCCTGCCCGGGCCCCTTGCCGAACCGGCGCCAGATATCAGCAGCCAGCTCCTCAAGGGCTTCCGTAAAGGGGACCGACTCAATCCCCGCCTGCAGTTTCAGCAGGTCCCACTCCCGCAGACCGGCATCCCCCTTCCGGGCGGTAATGACGATAGCAACCTCCAGCTGATTGACCGGTGACATGAACAACCGGTCAGCCCCTGCCAGCTCAGCTGCAAACCAAGCAGCATCCGGTTCCTGAAACAATAGTGCCAGCACCGCAGATGAATCAACGATCATATCGGAACCCCATCCTGCCCGTATCCGAGAATCTCATCAGCACTTCGGGAATCCCTGTCCGGCAGCGCAGCGCAGCGCTGGCCTGTCTCCATCAGCTTGTTCGCCTGCCGGGCGACGGCTGACCTCCCATGGTCAGACGAGAACTGCGGCCGTTCCA